>CANJZR010000191.1 GCA_947479075.1 Planctomycetaceae bacterium | reverse complement strand
GATGACCGAGACACGCTCCCACCCGAACAGCGGCAGCGATCTCTCAGCGGTCAGCCTCAGCAGCGACTTCTCCCCGCCCAGCGAGAGGAACTGTTTCGGGCGGGTCCGTCGGCTTTCCGGCCAGAACCGAACCCCGCCTCCGCCCGCCATGATTGTCAGAATCCGCATCGGTATTCCCTGTTCAGGCTGCGTGAACCACTCTCTCGCCCCGGTGTCTATCATGACAGCCGCCAGTGGATCGCTGAATCTCGAAGCCGTTGATTCGCCATGTTTCGTCGCCCGAACCGTCAACGACGAATTCTTGCAGACACGGGACCGCCCGACCTCGCTGATGGTTCATGCGACTGCTGGAGGTCGCCAAAACCGCCGTCGAAAGTGGTTGAATCACCCGTATCGAGACCCCCAACCCCATTCCATGACAACTTGCGAAGAGTGCGAGATCCGCTATATTCTGGCAATGTTACCGACGAAGTAACATGGACCGAGGATCAACTCCTCGCTCGACGGAGAGGTGGCAGAGTGGCCGAATGCGCCGGATTGCTAATCCGGTAATCGTGAAAACGATTCGGGGGTTCGAATCCCCCCCTTTCCGCTTGTTTGTAAGGTATTGGTGTTTGGATAGTTCCAGTCGCTGTTGCAGCTTGATGGGGCGGCTGAAGGCGGATCGCTGATGGCGATTAGCCAGAGGGAATGATGGCGAGCATATTCGCACTTACTGAAAGCGGATTGCGGACGGCTGACAGCTTCCCGTCCGACCCATCGGAGTGCGTTTACATCCCCCTAACCACATGCCAGAATTGAACTTCACACGAGGTTATGACCTCAACCATGTTTACCGAAACTGTGAGTGGCACCATGCAGCGCTTCATTGCCATGTTGACCGTCGTCGGTCTGTCGTTGGGTCTGTCGGGAAGGGTGCGAGCGGAGGCTCCGCTCCAGGTCAATCCGGGCGACAAGATCGTCGTGATCGGCAACACATTCGCCGAGCGGATGTCGTTCTTTGGTCACTATGAAACGCGGCTGCATGCCCGATACCCCGAACACAAGCTGGTGTTTCGCGATCTGGGCTGGTCGGCAGACGAAGTGAACCTGCGTCCCCGGCAGCAGGCCTTTGAAGACCACGGCCATCGGCTGGTCGATCACAAGCCACAGGTCATCATCGCTGCGTTCGGCTTCAACGAATCGTTTGGTGGAGAAAAGGGCCTGCCCAAGTTCGAGCAGGAGTTGACCGACTTTATCAAGACGACGCTCTCGACCAGCTATGACGGCAAGGCTCCGCCGCGGCTGGTGCTGCTCACTCCGATCGCCAACGAGGACCGCACCGATCGCAAGATCCTGGCCGGAACTTGGAACAACGCCAACATCGAGATGTACACCAACGCGATGCTCAAGATCGCCGAGGCGAACAAGGTCCCGTGCGTTGACCTGTTCCACCCGACGCAGAAGCTGTTCGCGGAATCGACTGCGGCGAAAAAGTTCCTGACGATCAACGGTGTTCACCTGAGCGATGCGGGCTATGCCCGGCTGGCCCCGATCATGGATGAGGCCCTGAGCGGCGCAGCTCCTGCTCCGAAGTGCGATCTGGAAAAGCTCTATGCCGAAGTCCAGGAGAAGAACAAGCAGTTCTACTACGACTACCGGGCGGTGAATGGCTGCTACATCTACGGTCAGCGCAAGACGCCGTTCGGTGTCGAGAACTTCCCCGCCGAGTTCGCGAAGCTGCGAAAGATGATCGAAGTCCGTGACGGTCGCATCTGGCAGGTGGCTCAAGGTGGCACGCCATCTTCAGCGATCGACGACAGCGGAACCGGCGATTTCGTCAACACCGCCACGAACTTCAAGAACGAGATCCACATCACCTCTCCCGAGGAGGCCAAGGCCAGCTTCACACTGCCACCCGATTTTGAGATCTCTCTCTATGCAAGCGAAGTCGAGTTCCCCGACCTGAAGGATCCGGTCGCGATCACCTTCGACAAGAAGGGCCGACTGTGGGTCACCACGAACCCGTCATACCCGCAGTACCTGCCCGGGACGCCGCCCGACGACAAGATCCTGATCTTTGAAGACGAGGACCACGATGGTAAGGCGGACAATCAGACCGTCTTTGCCCGGGGCCTGCACCTGCCGATCGGAATCGAACTGGCGGACGGCGGAGCTTACGTCTCGCTGCAGCCGAACCTGCACTTCCTCAAGGACACCGATGGGGATGATATCGCCGATGTCAACGATGTGATCTTGCACGGCTTCGACACGGCCGACTCCCACCACTCGATCAGTGCATTCGAGGGTGGCCCCGGCGGCGAGATGTATTTTCAGGAAGGGACCTTCCACTTCTCGCAGATCGAAACTCCCTACGGCCCGCAGCGCGTCAAAAATGCGGGCGTGTTTCGCTATGAGCCCAAGACAGAGAAGCTGAGTGTCTTTGTGTCGTATGGATATGCGAACCCCTGGGGGCATTGCTTCGATGACTGGGGCCAGGACTTCGTGGCCGATGCCTCGGGCGGAGCCAACCACTTTGCCGCTGCCTATTCGGGTGATCTCGATTACCCGAGGAAGCACCCGAGCTTGAAGGAGTTCCTCGTCAAGCAGTGGCGACCGACCAGCGGCTGTGAAATCGTCGCCAGCCGCCACTTCCCGCCGGAGATGCAGGGGGACTATCTGCTCAACAACTGCATCGGGTTCCAGGGAACGCTGCAGTACCGGTTTAAGAAGGACGAAAAGCCGTACTCCGGATTCGCCGCTGAGCCGGTCGAACCGCTGGTCCGGTCGTCCGATCCGAACTATCGACCGGTTGATCTGGTGCTGGGCCCCGATGGAGCGCTCTACATTGCCGACTGGTTTAACCCTCTGGTCGGACATATGCAGCACTCGCTGCGTGATCCGAACCGTGATCATGTGCATGGTCGCATCTGGCGCGTGACCCATAAGAAGCGTCCGCTGGTCGAGCCCGCTCAGATCGTCGGCGCGCCCATTGAACAGCTGCTCAAGACGCTCGAAATCGCGACGACTCCTGAACTGAGGACTCGCGAGAAGGCTCGCCTCGAACTCCGTGAGCGCGATGAGGCCGAGGTGATGGCCGCAGTCGACAAATGGGCCGCGGCACAGACCGCCGATGACAGTGCGACACAGCACAATTTGCTGGAAGCCCTGTGGGTCAAGCAGCACCACGATGTGGTCGACGTGCCGCTGCTCAAGCGGGCACTGACCTCCAAGGAACCGAAAGTCCGAGCCGCAGCGACGCGTGTACTCTGTTATCAACGGGATCGTGTCCCGGTAGTGCTGACTGTCCTGGAAACCCTCGTGAACGACGAACACCCGCGAGTCCGTCTCGAAGCGGTCCGAGCCCTCAGTTTCTTCGACAGCCAGGCGGCTCTCGATGTCGCCGTCCAGTCGCTCATTCATGAGCAGGATGACTACCTGGAGTATGTGTTCAAAGAAACCACCGCGACGCTCGATGAGCGTATCAAGCGTGGGGGCAAGTAGGGGAAGTTGTCAGTCATCAGTGTCTAGTACAGAGTTGCGTTCGACTCGCTGGCTGAAAACTGATGACTGCATACTGACCACTTCTGACCGGAGCCAGACATGCAAGGGCGAGAGATTCTCATCGGAGTGACGGGCGGTGTTGCGGCTTACAAGACTGCCGACCTCGTGAGTCAGCTCGTCCAATCCGGAGCTCGCGTTTCGGTCGTCATGACTCCGGCAGCCAAGCAGTTCATCGGAGCCACGACGTTCGAAGCTCTCACCGGGCGGCCCGTCTACGAGAGCACGTTCGCCCCACAGGAGCATCATGTCGGGGAGCACATCGGCCTGGCCCGGAGGGCTGAGCTGTATGTGATCGCCCCGGCAAGTGCCGACTTCCTGCACAAGCTGGCACAGGGTGCGGCCGATGATCTGGTAAGTCTGCTCGCCCTGACTACAACGTGCCCGGTGTTGCTCGCTCCGGCGATGAACAACGAGATGTGGATCAAGCCCGCAGTCCAGCGAAACGTGGCGCAGGTCCAGTCGGACGGACGGCACACCATCGGCCCGCGAGATGGCTGGCTCAGCTGTGGTGCCGTGGGCCCGGGACGGATGGCTGAGCCTGCCGAGATTCTGGCCGAGTGCAGCAAGCTCCTCGGGAAGGTTAAATCTAAGTAGTATCCATCGGGCTCTCCGGCTCCTGGACCCAGAAAACGATTGACCCCGTCTCACTCTCGACTAGCATGGCAGACATCAGCCAACCCTCAATCCGAGTGCATTCCATGCCACCGATTAAAAAACCGCAAATCCTCCTGGATGGCGATATCACCATCGTGGCATTCGGTGAAGAGTTCGAGCATCTGGGCGAGGATGTCATGCCCCTGATTGCCGCCGCGGTGGATGAAGCAGCGCAGGCCAAAGTCCCGAAAGTGTTGCTCGACATGTCGAGCGTGAAATTCTTTGGATCCTCTTACATCGAGGTCCTCTACCGCCTCTGGAAGCAGATGGAGAGCTGTGGCGGCCGCTTCGTGATCAGTGGGCTGCACCCCTACTGCGCCGAAGTGCTGCAGGTCACCAACCTCGACAAGATCTGGACGGTCGTTGCCGATCGTGATGCCGGGCTGGCCGCTCTGCGAAGTACTCCGTCCAAGTCGTAATCCCCTTTCCGGCACTTCTCCGAGACGAGACTCCTTGGCTGCGCCCCGCACTCGCCGCGAACCTCCGATGTCCGCTGAGGCCGCAGTTCAATCGCGCGACTGGTCGGTCATTGTCCTGGCTGGATTGCTGGGTGCCCGATTCTTCCTGCCCGAAGAGTCGTCCGCCAACGGAGAGACGCTCTGGCTGGTCGTGCTCACGCTGTTTTATTGTGCCTTGCAACACATTCTGCGGTGGCGAAACGGGGAGGGACCGCGTCGTCTCGACCGTATCGATGCGGCGATGATCACGCTGGTGTTGGCGCACGTGATTTCATCGGCGGTCGTTGTTCTGGGTGAAGGGCAAAAACGAGCCGCCATCAATGTGGCGTGGGAGTGGCTGTCATCGCTGCTGTTGTGGTTCGAGTTTCGCAAACGGTTTGAAAACGGCCACGGCAGCACTCTGATCCGCACTGTGCTGTCGCTGGCGGTCGTCCTTGGTGCCTATGGCATCTGGCAGAACCAGGTCGAGTTCAAACGCAACGCAGCCATTGTGAACGAGTGGGAAACTCTGCATCAGAAAGAGACTCCGCTCAGCCGCGAGGAAGCCACCCAATTGCGGAAGATCGAGGAGTACCTCGGTCCCGACTTCCGCAGTGCGACGGGTGGGACTCGTCGGATGCTGATCGACCGGGCTCGTAGCAGCACCGAGCCGATGGGCTGTTTCGGCCTCGCGAATTCGTTTGCGGGATTACTCGCTGTTGGTCTATGGCTGGGGATGGCGGTCGGGGTGTCGCTGAAGCGACGTCCTCTCGCACATGACCCGACGTTCGTTCCCGGGCTGATCCAGAAGTGGGGGCCGCAGGTATGCTCATGGAGCATATACGGAGTCCTGCTGATCTGTCTGGTGATGACCAAGAGCCGTACGGCTTACATCGGTATTGTGGCTGCGGGGGTCTTGCTGGCGTTCGTTACCCGGACCGGGAAGTGGTACCGGAAAGGCACGATCGCAGCCATCACCGTCGCGCTGGTTGCCATGGCACTCGTGTCGTTGGCGCTGATGACCGGGCTGATCGACCAGCAGGTCATTTCCGAGGCTCCCAAGTCACTCAAGTACCGGCTCGAGTACTGGGCAGCCACCGCGCGTCTGATCGTCGACCATGTCTGGCTTGGTTGCGGACCGGGGAATTTTCGGCCGAACTATCTGCGTTACAAACTGCCCGGTGCGAGTGAGGAGATCCTCGACCCGCACAACATGCTTCTCGATGTGTGGGCCAACGCCGGTGTGGTCGCCTGGGCCGGGCTGCTGGCACTGCTCATCTGGGGAGTTCGTACCGGGTGGCGAGCTGCGGTAGCGGAGACCAGTCCAAACGCTGCCGAACGACGATTGCCGCTGCTTCGCTGGTCGGAGGGAGTGCAGGCAGCACTCGCGGGACCGGCCTTGATCATCTTTGAACAGGTGGCATTCCGAGACCAGGCCGAAGGGCGGATGTGGTTCTTTCTCCTCGCAGCTCCGTTCGTGGGCGGATGGGTGACATCGTTGTCAGGCGGCTTGAAGCAGGCTCCGATCTGGGCGGCCTGGATCGCGCTATCGATCCATCTGTGTGGGGCAGGTGGTATCGCCATGCCAGCGATCTTCCAGGTCTGGTCACTCCTGCTGGCGTGTCTGGTGACAGCTCCGTCTCAGTTGCACGCGGAACCCGTGGAGGGTGACGAAACAGTTCCGGCATCGGCCATGGCATTGCCAGTCTCGTTGGGGGTCGCTCTGGGTTGCCTGGCACTCGCCATCGCTTGCGTGCGTTCCACGCTACTGCCGAACTCGCTCTGCCTCGCCAAAATTGCAGAGGCAATGCAAACCTCATCCGCTTCGGGACGCAATGAACGCGTCGCCCAACAGCTGATTGCAGCTGCGGAGATTGACCCGCTCAATCCCGATCCCTGGGTCCTCCTGATGCAACTGCGTGCCAAGCCGGAGTCTGGTGAGATTGCCAACGCCGCCCTGGACGCGGGACAAGAAGCGATTCGGCGAAACCCTGAGAACCCGATGACGTATGAATTGCTGGGAGATCTCTACGCCGCTGTTGAGTCGCCATCGGATGAGTCACGAGCAGAAGCCGTGAAGTGGTATCGCGAGGCTGCGAAACGTTACCCGAACTCGGCGAAGATCCGGACATCACTGGCGATCGCGCTGAGCGAGAGTGGCCATGAGAAAGATGCAGTCCAGGAAGCCACGCAGGCCCTCCAACTTGATCAGCTCAATCAGGCTGCTGGTCACGCGGACAAGATCCTGGCCTCCGAGCGACGCGAGATGCTGGAGAGAATCACAAAGAAGGAATCGAAGTCGCCGTAATTGTTGTGGCTCTGTCGACACGACCTCGATCTCCCCAGAGGCACGACCGCATGTGGCTGTTTGTCGGCCTAGCGATGACTCTCCGACTCAATGAAAATCACCCGCTGCAACAATGAAGTGCAACGGGTGATTTGATTGGACTTCGATGGGCGCTGGAGCGGTCGGCTGTCAGTCACACGTCATCAGGCAGCGCTCACCGCAGGCCAGCCACCTTGGACGCCAGATTGTCCACGGCATTCAACAACCGCTGCTGCAGGGCGAATGGCAATGTGGAAAACTCTTCGAGCACTTCGGGGCTGAGAGCCTGGTTGCACTTCTCCAGCGTTGAGACCACGCGTTTGGCGATCTGCTCGACGGGAGGAGCTGTGGTGACCCGGTCGTCTTCATC
>CANJZR010000190.1 GCA_947479075.1 Planctomycetaceae bacterium | reverse complement strand
CTTCCGTCCTCCCCATCTCAGGACCAGCCAGCGTGTGATAATGGCCAGCGATTCCGCTGTCTCGGGGATGATCTGCATCACCGCCATCCACACCGCAAACCCCTTGAAGAAGGGGTTCGCAAAGTAGTTCAGAAAGCCGCCCGTCGTGAGCGAATGCCCCGCCGAGAAAAGCAGCTGACCGAGCATGACCCGGCGAATGATGGCTCGTGATGTCAGCGTTGCAGACGGTACTTCCAAGGGCGTCGATCCTTTGGTGAGTCTGGCATCATCGGAAGCACCAAGAGTCGGCGGTACTTATCTGCAGTCGCCCGAAGCGCAGTGCCACTTAAAACACCGGCGACTCAATCCCCGACAGAGTTGCCGCCAGCTTCAGCTTTTCCTGCACATCCTCCGGCAGCTGGATGCCGCTGGCCAGAGCTTTCCGCCGCAAGGCCCATTCGCGTTCGCCGGGCAACAGCACGCGCTCAATCCCTTCTGCCGTCGGGGCGGCGTGGATCTCGTCGGAGATGTGTTTGATCCGGGCCGCAAACTCCTTGGGAGAAGCGACAGCTGCGACATCGATCATCACGATTCCCGCATTGTGCCGCGACGGAACGCTCGGTTCATCGAACATCCAGGTGCCCACCTGCCACGTCATTGCTCCCCCCGGCAGGACTGCCGAGAGGATCTCCGCCCAGAGCCCCAGACCATACCCCTTGTATCCCGCCATCGGAGCCAGAGAGACCCGCTTGGGGTACAGGCTGCCATCGGTCGTCGGTTGCCCCTGGTCGTCAATCAGCCAGGTGGGCGGAATCGCTTCGCCGCGCTGAATCGCCGCGTACACCTTTCCGCCGGCGACCGCAGCTGTGGCCATATCGAGCAGGATCGGGTCACCACCCAGGACCGGAATTCCGTAGGCATATGGGTTACTTCCCAGCACCGGCCCCCGCGATCCTGGCCCGGCGACACTGGGAATGTCATTGCCGACAACATGGCAGATGAACCCAGCCCGCGCAGCCTCGGCGGCGAAGTAACCGGCTGCTCCGATGTGGCCCGAGTTCCTCAAGCCGACATACGCCACGCCTACGTTGCGGGCCTTCTCAATCGCCGTTCTGGTGGCGAACATTCCGCCGACCTGCCCCAGCGTCGAGTCGCCATCGATGACCGCCCAGCCTGGACCTTCCCGCTCAATCCGCGGCGTCCCCGTGACCCGGTACCCGCCACCCTTCAGCCGGTTGATGTACCCGCTGAGCAACTTGGTGCCATGTGTGAACACGCCCATCGAGTCGGTCGTGACCAATGCCTCAGCTGTCGTTTCCGCGTCCGCGATCGGCATCCCGATTTGAGTCAGAGCCCGGACACAGAACGCACGCAGCGCATCCACAGAGATCGGCATGAAAGAACTCAGCAACAAGAGACGACTATGAACCGGGGCCAACAACACCGACTGCGACTACGTTCCCCAAACTCCAGTTAGGGAACGCCCATCCGCCAAACTCAGCTTCGCCAGCGTGTTATCGGAAATCTACAGCCAATCGCTTCCAACCTCCATCGATCACGGTCGCCTCGCATGGATCAGGATGCCGACACATATCGCAAATCATGTGACAACGGGTCGCCCTGCTGTCATTGTGCAGCGAGCGTCGGGCGTGAGCCTGACGTGCCAGACGGGCGGGGAGCGTAGAGCACCATACCGCTTCTCGAGGTCCCGTCGCTTGAGAACCCCAGCTGTGGGTGAGGGGTAGTCGCTCCGGGGGCACGTCAGGCTCACGCCCGACGCTCGCTGTCGAGATGTTTACAACGCTGGTGCTGGGTTCACGCGGGACTTGCCGCTCTCAGAGGATGATCGACAGCTCGGTCCGAAATGACTCTCCGGAACTGATTCTCCCGAGCGATTGAACAACGACTCTCACATTCGGCTAAAAGTCAATTTCTCTGCAAAATGTGAAACTGAATTTTCGAGCGATCTGTGTCGTCAAAACCGACGCACGTTGACAACACCTCTGACCGAATTGTGCCATCTGGATTGCGGAAAAAGGTATAGCCTCTACTGTTTTTATCTCCCGCATCATTGACACTTACAAACACAACCGAAGTTTCAAAATCGACATCAGGCACAGCTTTGCCTGGTTGCCAGCGAGTCCAGAGTTGCGACCACTGATCAGCATTTTCAACGCAGCTATCGGGATTCCCTAATAGAGCATCGGGTATCTCGCACTCCCATTTCGGCATAAGCACTGCGTCGATCTCAGACTCCTTTTTCTCTTCACTTTGCCTTTGAACTGGTTTCGAGGAGTGATCTTCGGATTCCCTCTGAGCGGTCTCTGACAGCGTTTTCAAATAAGAGACGCAACCGGCCAATGTGAGGCACAGGATCAGTTGGATGCCGCCGAAACTCTTACCTGATGATCGCACTTGAGGGATTCCTGCAAGTAGTTACCGGCGAATCGCTGTCGAGGAAGAGTGTAGATCACTGAAGAAATGCCGGAAAGATCATCCCGAAACGTCAGCCTGTATACCGCAGAGTGGCGGGGTGAACCTATGAAGTAGGTTGGAGGTCGAGCCGGGAGAGGAGCGTGACTTTGAGCAACTCACGACTATTTCGTTGGTGTTCACACAACTCAAATATTAGGATAGGCGACCGGCCACTTCTCTTTCCGTTCGGAACCGGCGTCATGGGTGAGCAAGTGATACAGTGCACCGAGTGTGGCGTGATATTAAAGTTCAATGACAACGAACCGATACCGCCAGACGCGAGCTGTCCGAAGTGTAAAACTCTGATCGCCCGCCAAGAGCCGATCGCGGACCTATCGCTGCCGACAGGAGCCATGCCTGCCCAAGCGGAGAGAAAAAAGTTGCTTCGACGGTCCAGGAAGGAGTTCGACAAAATCTCCTGTGATTTCGAAGACATTGCCCCACGCAGGCGATCTGTCCCACCTGCCAAACCCGGCATCACCATTCCCAGCTGGCTGCTGGGAGCGGTGTTTGGGGCACTTTTTGCGGGAGCGATTGTCGTCATTCTCAATGCGATGGGAGATAAGCCAGCCGCGCCAGCCCCCGCCGTAGCGACTCTCCCACCAACTGCTGCTCCGGCTCAAGGAGTCGTCCGCCAAGCCGTTCCACCCACTGGTGAACCGCCAGCCGAGCAGCCCCCGTCATCTGCCTCTCCCGCTGCATCTGACAAAACCGCCTCTGAGGTGTCTGCAGTTCCTCCAGTGCAGCAAACCCCGAAGCCACCGCTGGCCAGATATCACCCCGCAGTGAACTCCTATCATCAGTACAAATTCACCATCCAGAGCAATCTCGCCGGGAACAAAGAGAAAACGACGGGTGCCTGCAACCTGACCGTGAAAAGCATTGGAGTGGGCGAAGATTCATCCATGTTGCCCGACGAACGCATGGGAAGCGGATCTGGCTTTGTGGTCGGATCGAATGGTGTGATTGTTACGAGTGCCCATGTGGTGAACGGAGCCACAAGGATCGATGTGGTCCTCGGAGACGAGACCTATCCAGCCACTGTCCTGGCCTCGGACAGTCAACTCGATGTGGCAGCTCTCAAGATTCAGTCTGGCACTTTGCCCACACTCCCCATCGCCAATTCCGACCAGCTGCAACTCGGCCAGCCTCTGCGTGTGATCGGATTTCCGCTGTCCGAGGTCCTGGGCACGGGGATCAAGGTCGCCCAGGGTGCAGTCTCCGGCGTTTTTGTGAAGGACGGCCAGCGCCTGATTCAGACCGACGCAGCCATCAATCCAGGCAACAGCGGTGGACCTGTTTTCAACACCCGCGGAGAAGTCGTCGGCATCGCCAGCGCCAAACTCTCTGGCATCTCTGTATCACAAATCGGGTTCTGCATCCCTTCATCGGCCCTGACCGCCTGGCTGCGGAGCCAGGGCATTGAAGTTGCGACATCATCAGGCGGGCCGGAGATGGAGACGCCCGCGATGATCCAGAAGGTGACCCCAGCCGTTGCGTTCATCAAAGTCCTGATTGCCCCCGAGAAACAAACCCAGCTGGTCTTCCAATATCATTCCAATAAGGAAGTCCATTACAACGATGCTCAAAGCCGCGCACGGTTGCATGGAAACTCAGCCGATGACAACGGGTCTCTGACGCTCACGGAATTCGGACAGTCATTGAATGTCACCGAGGGAGCATTCGCTCCGATCATCATGACGCGATTGCCGATGCTCCCCTTCATCGAGCTGAGCAAATCAGGACAATCTGACTGGTCAAATCAGCGAGAAATCACCATTACGCGCCGAGTCCGCGCGGATGACCATCCCGCCCCGTCTCGCTCGAACAATCCATTTGGCTTCCCCTTTTCCAACGAAGAGTTCATCCCTGGCCGTTCGCATCTGACGCTCGACTACCCGAGAAGAAGATTCAGGACCCCCTCCGAACAACAAAAGTCCCATGACACTTCGATCCAAAATGCGTTGGAAACTGACACGTTTCATATCAAATCAAATACAGCTCAGGAACTCGCCGTCGAACGGGACTACGAACTTAAAATGACCGAAGGCAGCGATCCGGAAATCCACCTGACTGGGACAGGATTGTGGACCTTCGACCATGTCAGCGGCATGCCAATCAGCTCTCAGCTGAAGGGAACTTTCAAGGTCTCTATCGAGGGAACAACGTTCTCATTCCCGTTCACGCAGACAGTCGATCGCCTGTCCCAGGAAGAGCTCGACGCACAGAAGGCCGCTCAAGCAGTTGCAATAAAACGCCACCAGGAATTAAAGGCAGCTCAGGAGAAACGTAAGTTAACCGCTGGCAAACCGATTCCCCCTGAACCAGACAGTGATGCGAAACTGCTCATTGAATCGAAATCCGGCAATTACAGCACGCTCTCCGTTTCACCGCAGGGCAAGTCCTGTGCGGTGACCGACTCTGAATCGAATCTTTACATTTACGATCTGGCCACTGGCAAAGAGATCGATTCAAAATCCGTGGAGAACCATTTTCACCGCCCGCAAGCTTCCACCTACTCCCCCAATGGAAAGTTCCTGCTTATCGCTGAATACGTGGGGGGGATTCATTGCTGGGCAGTTGACGACGCAGGTGCTCTCCATCCGGTCAGTAACTTTGGCGTCGCGAGTGGAAAATTTGGCGACGCCACGAGCGTCAACGACAATATCGCCGTTTTGTCTGACAACAAAACGGTCGTCACTAGTGGTTTTGCGCAAGGGGTGACCGTGTGGAACCTTGAGAATCGTATGAAGAAATTTGCAATTCCTCGAAACCTCTCAGGCCACATACTCGAAATCGGATCATCAGCGGATGGTAAGAGCGGAATACTCGTCCACCGCGATGGCAAAGTCGTCCAATTCTCGATCACCGATGGTCAAGCCGTCAACGAATCCCTCTCTCTGTTTGAGAATCGTTTCTGCAAGGGTGCGGCCTTTTCATCCGACGGGAAGACTCTGTTTGTACTCGAACGCGAGGCGCTGAACAGCTACGCATTGGATCGCACACAAAGCCCGAGGAAAGTGAACTTGGAAGATTCGCTCGTGGACTTGACCTACTGCTCGTCGTCCAACGAGATCATTGTATTGGGAGATAATGCGGTCCATATCATCGACGGCAAAAGTATGACTCAAACTCAAAGACTGAGGATCGGGCAGAAAGCCAACTCAATGGCGAAAGTCGCAGCCAGCCCCGACGGCCGCTTCATCACCACAATGGGCAACGTCTTTAACGGATCCCTTCTCATCTTCGACCGCCAGCCCACGAAACCCGAAGAGAAGGAGCCCACTCCCCCCGCAGAAACACCAGTTGAGAAGTCAAAATAAAGCTCGTTGGGTGGCCCTGTTTGCTCGCAAACAGGGGTGGCGCAGCCGCAAGGAGGCACTCGTCCACGGATGTCGAGCAACACCCGAAAAGCGTCCACGGCCTTCGGCCCCCAAAGGTTGCAAGCAACCTGGGCTACACTGCTAACCGCTTTGTTGTAACACGCCAGGGGGCCCCAGATCTATAGTTGGTGTGTGGCCCGGACGCCGCTTTGGGCGTCTGGGTGACGAAGGAACAAGAGGCTCAATAGACGGTCGTTTAGCCAGTTCTATCCACTGGATTGGAACTCCGACCATTCCAGCGTTCATGGTACGAACAGGAGCGTCCTCCCGCTTCAAGGGACGACACTCTTGGGCAAGCTGGGCTCGTTGATGTCATCCGGGCGCGGCGTGTCTTGACAGGCTGGTGTCTGCCTTGTTGCGTAGCAGCCACCCTCCGGCCATTCGCCATAAGCCACCAGCCATTCGCCATTTATCCTCTTCTCGTTGACATTTCTGCCTGCAACACATTAACTTTGACCGATGGATCTGATGCTCACCACAGATGAACGGGTTGGTTGGGGATCGGATCGCGAATCAAGATGTTCAGCGCGGAGACGAGATGACTTTGCCTAAGCACAACGTCCA
This sequence comes from Planctomycetaceae bacterium, assembly GCA_947479075.1. GTDB lineage: Bacteria > Planctomycetota > Planctomycetia > Planctomycetales > Planctomycetaceae > TH-plancto1. Next base: position 969 of record CANJZR010000190.1, on the reverse strand, counting down.
GAACCGATTACGGTTCGGTTCCGGACTGGTGATGGTCTTGGCACTCTGGGGATTTCTCTCCCACACGCAGGCGGTCCGTGCAGACGATGCACCGCTCAGTTTCACCAATGACGTGGAACCGGTGCTGACCAAGGCGGGCTGCAGTATTGGGGCCTGTCACGCCAAAGCGGGCAGTGGCCAGAACGGGTTCCAGCTGTCGCTGCTGGGGCTGGAGCCGCGCGATGACTACGAACATATGGTAAAGGCTGATCGTGGCCGACGGCTGTCGATTGCAAACCCCGATCAGAGCCTGATCCTCAAGAAAGCCAGCGGCCAGCTGCCCCACGGCGGCGGGGTGCGTCTGAAGCGGGATTCCGCCGGTTATGCCGTGATCCGCAAGTGGATCGAACAGGGCATGCCCTTCGGAGCGGCCAGTGAGCCCACGCTGGTCTCATTTGAGGTCCAGCCGGGGCGAAACACCGTCCCGCCGATGGGCCAGGAACAACTTAAGGCTCTGGCCCACTACTCCGATGGCACGGTCCGAGATGTGACAAGCACCGCTCTGTTCGAATCCAACGACAAGGCGATGGCTGATGTCGACACCGAAGGACTCGTCAAAGTCTCGGACATCGCGGGCAAAGCAGCTGTGATGGTTCGTTATCAAGGCCGGGTGGCTGTGTTCAGCGCGGCAATCCCACTGGGAGCTGCGGTCGACAGCGTCCCCCCCTCGAAGAACTTCGTGGATGATTTTGTCTTCGCGAACCTGAAGGAACTCGGTATTCCTCCGTCGCCTCTGTGTGATGACGCGACGTTCTTGCGGCGCGTGTCACTGGACATCGGTGGTCGGCTCCCGACCGAAGAAGAAACAAAAGCCTTCCTGGCCAGCAACGATCCGAACAAGCGGGACCAGGCGATTGAAGAGTTGCTGCGGAGCCCTGACTACGCCGACTTCTTCGCCGCCAAGTGGACGGCCCTGCTGAAGAATCGTCG
>CANJZR010000189.1 GCA_947479075.1 Planctomycetaceae bacterium | reverse complement strand
TCCCTCGGCATGGCCACGCCCGTAAGTGGCGACTGGAGGAGATCTCGTTCTCGCTCAAACGCGGCGAGGTCCTGGGCATCGCGGGCTTGATGGGAGCTGGACGAACGGAACTGCTCGAGTGTCTGTTCGGTGCCTCGGTCACTCCACCGCAAGGGACAGTTCTGCTCCAGGGAAAGCCCGTTCGCTTCACTCACCCGTCGCAAGCGGTTGACGCTGGCATCGCCATGGTGACCGAAGACCGTAAACGCGTCGGCATCTTTTCCCAGATGACCGTGCGCGAGAACATCACTCTCTGCACACTCGACGAGTCGACCTCCGCGGGCATCATCGGCTCCTCCCGTGAACGCGCAGCTGCGACCGAAACCATCCAACAGCTGGGGGTCAAGACGGCCAGCACCGAGTCGCTGATTACCAACCTGTCTGGTGGCAATCAGCAGAAGTGCATCATCGGCCGCTGGCTGAAGACCAGGCCCGCAGTGTTGCTGCTCGACGACCCGACCCGCGGCGTCGATGTCGGGGCGAAAGCCGAACTCTACCGCGTGATCGATCAGCTCGCCCGCGATGGCCTGGGCGTGATCGTCACCAGCAGCGAACTCCCCGAGCTGATCACCCTCTGCGACCGCATCCTCGTCCTCTGCGAAGGCCGCCTGACCGGTGAACTGCATCGAGAAGAGTTCACCGAACACCGCATCATGGAACTGGCGACGCAGGCTGCAGAACCGGTTGGGGTATAAGTCGGTGGTCAGGAGTCACCGGGCTACCCTGCTGATATTCCAATAGTCATCCGGAGGGCACTGCAATGATGATTGGCGATCCATCGATTTTTGCAATCGAGTCTGAGATGTCAATTACATACGAGAGGCTGGGCGCCAGGGCGTTAGGCTTCTTTGTTTTGTACGTCGGTGGAAAACGCTATGGAGTACGCGCTTCCGATGCGACATTGTTGGCAAACGCGTTCGATAGTGTCGAAGAGCGAATTTCTGATCGTGGAAAGCATCTAGTGGGCACTCTTGCTCATCGGAGTGCTTTCGAAATCGCTCTAGCCTACCGGTGCGAATTCTACGGAGAGACACAGTACGACTTCTATTGCGAATTGCCTGCTGAGGAGTTTGCTTCCTACTTTTCTCGTCGGGAAGGCCACATTACCTGGGCTCCCGGTTGCGACGAGGCATTTGACGATAGTAGTTATGTAATGCATTTCGATGTGGATGACAGAATCCGTCTCATCGCCTTCAAGTCGGGAGATTTTAACTTGACGGGACCTGATAGCTTGGTGGAACCAAATTCCTTGAGTGAGGCTTGGCTGTCGGCAGATGTGTTTTATGGCATCTTGCAGGAATGGCATACGGCATTTCTGGCAGAGTGGAATGCGAGCGACAAAAAAGCGACATGAGTGTTACCGCGTCGTGTCTATGGGCGATTGAGTCCTACCGGTGTGGCTTGGTATAAGAGTTTCATCCTCTTACGGATAATTCTGAATTCTCCTCTGTGCACATTTCATTTTCACACGGAATCGAGTCTCAAGGCGTGTGCGATCGAATCGCCATGTGAGTGGGATCGTGACGAACCTCGGACTCAATTCGGTCCGGTGTCCATGCAGCAGGGTAGCCCGGCCAACTTGTTGGCGGGGTGCCGCAGGCACAAGATGCTTTACCCTGTGCCTCCATGACGCTCAAGGCACGTTCACTTCGCAATGCTGTCTTCCTCGCATAACGATCGGGGCAGTTTGCCCAGCCCGAACGCATACGGTGAAGCATCTTGTCGCTGTGCGACCTGGGTCACTTTGGAGCGGGTCTCTCTGGAATCCGGATGGGCTTCTGAGCGGTGATCTGCTTCTTGGCATCCTGGAGCAACATCTTTTGGGCTTCCGGGACGAGTCTGAGAGCTGCGTTAATCGCGATCTGAGCGGCAGTGAAATCTCCTTTGTTCGCATGGGCGGCGGCCAGGACGTAGAACGCGAACCAGCTGGCTCTCTGGCTCGCTTCGCAAGCCTGCTCCGCCAGAACGATGGCCTCATCGGCTTTTCGCAGCTTCTCGTCGGGGGCCGCAGCATAGATCCAGCCCAACCAGGCCTTGGTGACCCACTGGTCCGGAAACTGTTGCAGCGTCAGGTTGTATTGCTCGATGGCTTCGGGCAGTCGATGAAGTGCCAGCAGTGCGTCCCCATACTGCTGACGCGACATTTTCTGAACGGGCTTCAACTCAAAGCACTTGGCAAAGCTGGCGACTGACTCTTCGTACAGACCTGTTAGGTGTTCCCCTTTGCCTTTTTCAAACCAGAAGGTGGGGGAGAGCGGATCGATTTCGATCATGTTCTGGGCGTGTCTGATGTGTGCCTCGCCATCGGGACTTTCCTCTTCCGGCGGTTCCGGAATTCGCAGGCGATGGACTCGGGCATTGCGGGCACGAAAAGCATTGACCATCCGGGAGGGGAGAATCTCTCCGATTGTGAACCTCTGCTCGTGAGCCCCCTCTGGGATCGGCATCGTGGTGATTCTTTCCCGGTCGACATAACACTCCAGCCGGTCTTTCCAGACAATCATCCGCAATTGATGAGTGGGGCCGGGGTTGCATGGCCATTGTCTGTCGCCGTCTGGATTATCGGATCCATAGTCCCCCACTAAGACCGACTGACTTTCCGGCCAATAAAAGATCGAACGCGATTTTTGTCGGGCGTAAATGGTGTCCCAGTGCGTGGCTCCATAAATCAACGCCCCGTAGCCCCCAGCTGTTTGCCCTTCCTTTCCCGGCGTGATTTCAACATCGCAAATAAATGGGGGGCGGAATTGAGCCAACGGTGAGATCTCGATCCCTTTGGCCTTCTCGGAACTTTCGACCTCCAGGACTCCTTCTGGCAGGACTCGATACCCCGTGGCTGTCACGTTCCACCCTGCCAGTTGTTCGTTGAAGGGCATCGTCACCCACTGATCGGAGTAATACTGCTTCAACTGTTGGACGACCGCCTCCATGTCGTCGTAGTAGTACCGGGACACCGGCTGGCTGTCCGCAAGGCGTGCCTGGGCAACAATGTCCCGGAGTTCGTTCAGCTTTTGAATGTCGAGGTCTTCCTCGGAGCGAGTGTTCAGGGCACTCTGAAGAGTCGTGACATGCTGTTTCGCCGGGCCAGTTGCGGCATAGGTAAGGCCTCGCACATAGGTGGCCTTGAGGTGGTAGATGCCCAGGGCGTTTGTCCCCAGTTCGCCTTCTCCGTGTTTGACGTAGATCTCCTTGGAGTCTTCGTAGTGTTCCCCTAAGGTCAGCACTCGTGTCAGGATTCCCCAGGTTTTCAAACGGTTCGCCTCGCAGTTCTCTCCTCGGATCACCGCCGAGGAGAGCCCCCTGGCATAGGCCTTGGTCAACTCGCCGACTTGTTCGTCCTTCGCTTGAGCAGCCAGGTCACCGGTTTCGTCGACAATGACGTCCAGGAGCGTCACCAGAAAGTGTCCGGGGACACTCGTGTCATGTCGATCGGTTTCAATGCAGTGCTTGGCGAAATCGAGCATCTCCTCATGGCTTCCTCCCCAGCGAGGAGTGAGAGCGAATGTGTAGGAACGGTAGGCGTGCATATAGTCAAACTGAGCGTGGACCGTCTCGAATAGCCAATCTTTCTCCGTCCAGTGCGAAGACTGCCCAGCCATGGCAATCCGGATCATTTCGCCAGCGGCATTGGGGTGCTGTGGTGCCAGTTGCCAGGCTCGAAGGTAATGATCCTGTGCGAGCTGGAGGTGCTTTCTGAATCCGTCAAAACCTTCATCCGTGACCTCCGACGCCCAGCCCGAACCGCGGGCATCCCAGGCGAGTTCAAAAAAGTAAAAGCCAGCTGCCATGTGCGTGATCCAGGGAGCAATTTTCCCGTTGCTCCAGCACGCGGCGAGCAAGTGTCTCTGAAGCTCCAAAGATAAGTCGTCCTGAAAATTCAAAAGCAACCATCGCGGGCAACGCAGATTCTTTTCGTTCGACGTCGCCTCAAGGTGTTCGACCAATACGTCGATGGCCGCGTAGAGTCGCTCAATCCGGGTTGGGTCGGGCACGATTGTCCAGGAATCCAAGGCAAAGCGAATGGCGAAGTGTGCTCTCAGGTGCGTTGAAATCTTGGGAGATTGGAATGCCGGGGCCAGTACCTGGTCGCACGCGACCAGATGATCGGTAGGCGCGGGCTTCACCAGGAGTTGGCAGAAGCAGACGATGGGGTCATTGCTCCCCGCACTTCGAGCCTCGTCAGACAGTCGAGCGATTTCGGGCGTGAAGGTTCCCCACTCTGCGACATGCCAGTGGACATACGCGTTCAGAAAGGCGAGACCGGCGTCTTTTGTGGGGCCAGCATCAGTCGTCGTGTCCAGATAGTTCTGAACGATGTGTTTGCGATAGTACTCAATGTGTTCTTTATTGAGATCTTGCATGAGAATGGGCGGTGTCTTGCCAATCAGTCGGTAGCGTTCCTCTTCCGGGATCTTTTCCCGCTCGGCAAACAGAGCCTGCACATCGGCTCGATGATCTTCAATATCATCGACCGCCGCGATTCGAATCTCATCAAACGGAACCTGAGCATACGCCGGGAGTACGAAGGCTTCCGGCGCTGGCGGCTCCGCGGCATTGGAATTCGTGTTGGAATCAAACCATCCAAGCACAGCACCGAGCAACACGGCCACGAACAGAGATCTGCGTGAAATGAAATTTGTCATGACGGACTCACCCATTCAGAACTTGTGAGATCGCAGATTTGCCGTGAAGACGTGACTACGCCAGGCAGCTTTTAACGAGTCGATCCTGAGGAAATGATTATGTGCAAAGTCTATCACCACTCTTGACTCCTGGCCAAGTAAGTGCAGGCCGCCCGGTGGCCCCCTTCGCCCCCGCTTGGCTCAAGGCTTTGGCCCAGTTACACTTTGCGAAACCGACTCCCCTCCATGTCTGTCTTCGCATGGCCAGCGTTCCAAACAACTCGCAAACATCGCTGTCTGCCGTTCTCGCCCAGCTTCGCAGCCGGGTTGACGAGAAGCTGAGGGAGTACGCCAACCTGTCGTCCGATTGCCCGGCTCGGCTCAGTGAGTCGATGCACTACAGCGTGGCTGCGGGGGGCAAGCGGGTGCGACCGGTACTGACGCTGCTGGCGTGCGAGGCCTGCGGTGGGACGATCGAGGCCGCCCTGCCCGCGGCATGTGCGATCGAGCTCATCCACACTTACTCGCTGGTCCATGATGATCTTCCGGCGATGGACGACGACGATCTGCGTCGAGGCATGCCAACCAATCACATCAAGTTCGGCGAGGCCACCGCGATTCTGGCGGGTGACGGCCTCCTGACCCGGGCGTTCGAGATCATCGCTCGCGATGTCCAGCCTGCTGAGGTCGCGGCTGCCTGTTGCGTCGAACTCGCCAACGCGGCTGGCCCTGAGGGCATGGTCGGGGGGCAACAGGCCGACCTTGAAGCCGAAACGCATCCAATCCGCACCATTGAACAGCTGGAGGCCATCCACCGGCGAAAAACCGGTCGCCTGCTGCAGGCAGCCTTGCTGATGGGTGGGCGAATTGCGAAAACGACCCCGCAAAATCTACGCAGCCTGCAAATCTACGGCGAATCCATCGGACTTGCGTTCCAAATCGCAGATGACCTGTTGGATGTCGTTGGAGACGCTGGCAAGATGGGGAAAGGTGTTCGCAAGGACTCCGATCACAACAAATTGACCTACCCGTCGCTTCTGGGCATCGAAGAGAGCCAGAACCGAGCGAAGGGGCTGGTCGACCGGGCGTGTGAGGCTGTGGAGAGCCTCGGCCCCCAGACGGCGAACCTTCAGGCACTCGCCCGTTACATCATCGAGAGGGATCACTAATGGATTTTCAGCTGTTGCCCCTGATCTCGTCGCCCGCTGAACTCAAGGCGATGAATGATCAACAGCTTGTCCAGCTCGCGAAGGAGATCCGCGAAGCGCTGTGCATGATCGTCTCTGATCGTCCCGCGCACTTTGCGAGTAACCTCGGCGTGGTCGAGCTGTGTATCGCCCTCCACCAGGTCTTCGACTTCTCAAAGGACCGTCTGATCTGGGATACCGGACATCAGATCTATCCGCACAAGCTCGTGACCGGTCGCTTCCCGCAGTTCAACACCATCCGCAAAAAGGGTGGCCTGATGGGCTACCCGAACCCGGCCGAGAGCGACTACGACCTCTTCGTGACCGGTCACGCCGGAGCCAGTATCTCGACGGTTCTCGGGCTCCAGGCCGGTGACGATCTGGTCCATCCCGAAGAAGGACGCAAATCGGTCGCCGTCATCGGTGACGGGGCCCTCCCCTCCGGTGTGGTGTTCGAGGCTCTCAACAACGCCGCCGAACTCAACAAAGACATCCTGGTCATTCTCAACGACAACAAGATGGGAATCTGTCCCCGCGTTGGCGGATTGGCCAAATACCTCGACAAGGCCCGCTCCGCTCCGTTCTACAACGGCCTCAAGAAAGATGTCTCCTGGTTGCTCAACAAGCTGCCACTGGTCGGCGAGCCCACCCGCGAGGTGCTCGGCAACATGAAGGACGCGGTGAAGTCCTTCCTGCACGGTGGCAAGCTGTTCGAGGAAATGGGCTTCCGTTACATCGGTCCGGTCGATGGCCATGACCTGAGCTCGCTGCGGGAATACCTGCAGATGGCCAAGGAGATCAAGGGGCCAGTGCTGCTCCACGTCTTCACCGAGAAAGGCCACGGCTTCAAGCCTGCCGAAGCCGATCCCGTCGGGTTCCACGCTCCGTCGCCCTTCAGCCGCGATGATGACTCCGGCGTGATCTTCCTCAAGAAGGGTGGCAGCAAGTCCTACACCGACACGGTCAGCGACGCGATTCTGCATAAGATGCGGACCGACTCCCGCGTCTGCGTCCTCACTGCTGCCATGTGCGAGGGCAACAAGCTCCAGGCCATCCGCAGCGAGTTCCCTGATCGGTTTTTCGACACCGGCATCTGCGAAGGCCACACCGTCGCCTTCGCCGCAGGTATGGCCAAGGCCGGGATGCGACCGATCGTCGACATCTACAGCACCTTCCTGCAGCGCAGCTTCGACCACATCTTCCAGGAAGTCGCCCTCCAGAACCTGCCCGTCGTCTTTGCGATGGACCGCGCCGGAGTCTGCGGTCCCGATGGGCCGACGCACCACGGCATGTACGACAACGCCTACATGCGGGTCTTCCCGAACATCACGATCATGGCCCCGGGCGACGACGCCGATGTGGCTGCGATGGTTGACCTGTCGCTCAAGCTGCCCGGCCCGTCGTCGATTCGCTATCCCAAGGCCAACACCGTCACTATTCCGCGCGAGGTCGCTCCCGTCGAACTCGGTAAGGCCGAAGTTCACAGCCAGGGCAAGGACGGCATCTTCCTCGCCTTCGGCACCCTCTTCACCGACTGTGT
>CANJZR010000188.1 GCA_947479075.1 Planctomycetaceae bacterium | reverse complement strand
AGTGCTGCTCGGTTTGAAGAGTGAACCGAGCAGCTTTTTTATTACACATCTGATTCGGCGGCTGAGGTGAACTCGCTCCAGCGGAGCAATGCCACAGCCCCCGCGAGTAGCAGCGGCGGCAAGGCGAGCAGTACGAGCACATGCACACTCGGCGGGGAGTCGCCGACGAGAGCGAGCACGCTGGAACTGGCCTCGGGGGGGATATCCATATCGCACCAGTGAACCAGCAATGCCCGCAGTCGGTACTGCACGGTCAACTTGTTAATCACTGCAGGTACGAAGCTGATGATCAGCTCAAAGATCAGCGAGTAAGCCACCGCCAGCAGGACGGCCCGGCGTGGGTTGATCACTCCCAGCAGCATGAAGATCGCGGCATAGGCGGGGCACGACAACACGATCAACCCGGCGAATGACCACCAGGTCTGCAGCATGTCGCTCATTCCGGTCAGCGGCACAGCCAGCGTCAGTCCCAGCAGGGCCACCGGGATCACCATACTTACCGCAGCCAGGAACTTCCCGAGCAACACAGCGGTCGTGCCGTGTGGTCGTACAGCCAGATACACCCAGCTGCGACGTTCGAGCTCTGCTGACACAGCTGTCGTCGTCGTGAGCAAGGCTCCGAGCAGTGAAACCAACATGGGAAACAACGCGAAGAGAAACCCGAGCCAGATCTCGCGAGGTGGCCGTTCGGCGGTAAACCGGATCAGAGCGACGATAAATGCGGGAAAGAGTACCAGCAGTCCCCACCCCATCAACCGCGCGGAGGTCCAGGCCCGCTTCCACTCAAATCGAAAGACTGCTCCGACATTGCCCATTACAACTCTCCCCGATGCATTTTCATGAGCGAGTTGAACAGAGCCTGCAGCGATTCGTCGGCAGAATGCATCTCTGTGACCTGAAGCCCGGTTTGAGCGAGCCAGCGAGGCAGCGGTTCGAAGACTCGTGAAGGATTCGGAGTGGCCACGGTCAGCAGCCCGTCAACGACTCGCACGGAATCGGCCACCCGTTCCTGCATCAGCAGTGCCCCCAGCCGATGGGGATCGGAACACCGCAACGTGATCTCATTCGGCAGTCCCTGCATCATCGCATGGACTTCCTGTGCCGTCCCCGATGCCAGCAGCCGTCCGCCGCTGATCAACAGGAATGACTCGGTGATTGACTCGATCTCGTGCAGCAGATGACTCGCGAAGAGCAGACTCTTTCCCATGCCGATCCAGTCGAGCAGCACTTGTGTCAGTTCATGGCGCCCAACCGGGTCGAGTCCGTTGAAGGGTTCATCGAGGATGAGGAAGTCGGGGTCATGTGCGATCGCCTGGGCGAGCTTGGTCCGTTGACGCATGCCACGCGAGTACGTCGAGATCGGGCGGTACATCGCCCCTGACATCCCGACCAGGTCCAAGGCTGTCTTTGAAGCCGCATCGGCCTGGGCCGCGGTCATGCCCTGCAGCTGTTGCAGGTACTTCACCCACTCCAGAGCGGAGACATCGGCATAGAGCCCCTCGCCCCCCGGGCAGTAGCCGAGTCGGCGGTAGAGGTTCGCATTGTTACACGGAGACTCCCCCAACACCCGCACCGTGCCCTGCGTGGGCCTGAGCTGGCCGGTGATGAGATTGAGCAGCGTCGACTTTCCCGATCCGTTCGGTCCCAGCAAACCATACGCACCCACCCCCAGGCTCAGCGTGAAATCGTTCACGCCGATGACCTTTCCGTAGAGCTTGGTGACGTTGGTGAGTTCGATCATGGGGAAGTTCAATTAAGACAGAACAAGAAAACAAAGCACCAAGATGCCTCACACCCGCATGGGGGCGGAGATCTTTCTCAGCAGAATCAGCAGTGACAACAACGTGACAGACATGAGGATCCCCAGCGGCACAAGCACTTCTTCGAAGGGCGTGAACCCGAACACCCAGCTCTGGACTCGCCCCAGGGTGTGGTAGAGCGAGAGGTTCGTCCAGGCCGACTCTTCCAGGGCGTAGCGGACCACTCGCATTCCACGCCGCGTGCGTTCCACATCGGGCGAATTCAGCGCTGCAGCTGTGGTCGCCGCGACAAACGTGAACCAGCCGAGGATCCAGACGACGAACCAGACAAAGGCTGCGAAGCGAGACTCCTTGGTCATCGAGGAGAAGCAGAGAGCCAGCATCGAGGTGGGCAACATCAGCACGACTGAAGCAGCCATAATGCGGAGAGGCAAGTCCCATGTGGCCGCGATCACTCCCAGATGAGGAGAGAGCAACACGCCCATGACATAGAGCACCAGAGCGGGAGCCGCCGTCACAATCGACAGGAACGTCCACAGCGTCGCCAGTTTCCCGAGCACGTACTGCCCCCGACTGAGCGGACGGGAGAAATAGAGGAGAAATGCCCGCGAACGGATGTCCTGAGAGATCAGCGGTGGGGCGACCATGCCCACCACCAGTACCATCAATACGCCTTGCGGGTAGCGGAAGAACGATTGCAGCAGCCACGCCCAGACCATGTGACGCGATGACTCGAAATCTCCGGTCTGCACAGACTCGCGGATCTTGTCAAACACCGGAGTGGGCGGCAGACCACGCATCATCTGACCGGCGGCCAACTGCCACTCTCCATCGAGAGCGGCCTGCTCCCAGATGAAGAACCCGGCCCCAAACCAGACGGCGGGAAGCCAGGCCAGGAACAGCATTCTTTTGAGCCAGCTACTCGTCCAGGCGCGACGGACTCCGACGGTGGCAATCACCACCCAGCTGAACCAGCCACCTTCCAGCTGCCCACCCCAGCCGCGATAGCCAAGGCGGTGGACACCCGGCCCTCCGGGGTCGGTTGATGCGGGCGGCGTCAGAACAACTCCGCCAGGTTGGATCGCATTGAGAGGCGAAGACGAATCAGCAGCAGCTCGTGGTTCAGACATCTTGCGTCTCTCCTCGCACTGCATTCAGGAAGATCTCCTCGAGCGAATTGCGAGACGGGGACAGCGAGCGAACAACCACGCCTGTTTCCGCCGCCACTTTCCAGACGGTCTCTGAGAGTGCCATCGGGTCTCCATTGATCAGCAGTGTTCCTCGAGCCCGCTCCTCACAGGGAATCCCGAGTCCGCGAATCGTCGACAGGAACGAAGCGGGGTCGCCTTGCAGTCTGACCTCTAATGCAGCCACCGCTGGGCGGCTGAGTTCAGCCAGTCGCTCTGAGACCTGAACTCGTCCCCGGGTCAAGATGACAACCGAATCGCTGATGGCCTGCACATCGGGGAGGATATGGGTACAGATGAAAACGACCTTACCGTTGTCTTTGGCCAGCAGACGAATCCGGTTGAGCATGATGAGCCGCTCCTCCGGATCGAGCCCTGATGTGGGTTCGTCGAGAATCAGGACCGGGGGATCATGGACGATGGCCTGGGCGAACCGCATTTTCTGACGCATGCCAGTGGAGTAGGTCTCGACCGGACGGTATCGCTCCTGAGCCAGTCCGCAAAAGTCGAGGATCTCGTGAGCCCGGCGAAGTGACTCGATACGCCCCATCCGCGACAGCTGGGCGACAAACTGCACGCTCTCGACCCCGGTCATCCCATACAGAAAGCAATCGTCTTCGGGCATGTAACCGACATGTGCCCGGATTTCACGGGCCTGTCGGCCGAGTTCAAAATCCAGCAACCGCCCCTGCCCGCTGGTTGTCTTGACCAGCCCCAGCAGAACTTTGATCAGCGTGGTCTTGCCGGCTCCATTAGGGCCCAATAACCCGGTCACACCAGCCCCGATCTTCAACGACACTCCATCGAGCGCCCGGAATCGCCCATAGTCTTTCGTGATGTTTTGTAGTTCGATCAGGGGTGACATCAGTGAAGCATCGGATGCGGAATCATCAACGGTGAGTATCGGATGGTACGTGTGACGTACCGCTGACATTGCATACTGCCTGCCCCGGTGACCGAATGCAATCGACTTCGAGCGTTTGATCGATATCAACGGGTCCTGTGTAACTCACCTTTGAGGTGGGATTCGATCCCTCTAGAATTCCGCTGCTCTGATGAGTCGCTCGCGATTCCGGGGTCAAGGAGTTCTCATGAGCTGGATTGTTCCATTTATCACCCTGACGGCGATGGAAATCGTCCTGGGGATCGACAACATCGTCTTTATTGCCATTCTGGTGGGAAAACTCCCTCCGGATCAGCAAGCCCGGGCACGAACACTGGGGCTCCTGGGAGCACTTGTGACTCGCATCCTGCTGCTGTTGTCGATCAGCTGGGTGATGAGGCTGACCGATCCCGTATTTCGGCTGACAGATATGGGAGTCCCTCAGAGCTGGGTGACAACGGAAACCGGACTGGAAACTGTCTCGGAATCGAAAGCCGGAACACCATCACCCACAACTCCAGACGCTGCAGGTACCTCTGCGGCAGCGCCTGTATCGCCCACCGAGAATGAGCACGCTGCAGGCCACTCCAACGACCACGGCGACATGAATGGCATCTCGTGGAAGGACATTATTCTGCTCGTGGGTGGAGCATTCCTGATCTGGCACAGTGTCAAAGAGATCCATGAAAAGATCGAGGGGCATACCGGTATCACGGAGTCCACGCCCGCCAAGGCCAGCTTCAATTCCGTTCTGATCAAGATCGCACTGTTCGACATTATCTTCTCACTTGACTCGGTGATCACAGCTGTCGGAATGGCTCAGCACATTCCCGTGATGATCGCTTCAGTCATTGCCGCCATGCTGGTCATGATCGTTTTCGCGGGCAAAGTCAGTTCGTTTGTCGAACAGCACCCGACAATCAAGGTTCTGGCCCTGAGCTTCCTGATCCTGATCGGGGTTCTCCTGGTGGCAGAAGGCTTCGGAACCAAGATGAACAAGGGCTACATCTACTTTGCCATGGCCTTCTCGCTCGCGGTCGAGATCGTCAACATGCGGGTGCGACCGGCTCACACGCCGATCACCAGCGATGACTAACCTCCCGAACGTGTCATCCCTCACGCTCCTTCGTATCGCTCTTCCGTCAACTCCTCGATTTACTCTCCAGAACTCTCCCCCAGGAACACCTCATGGCAGATGCCGTTGCGATCATTTTGGCTGCTGGCAAAAGTAAGCGGATGATGTCCGAGACCCCCAAGGTCCTGCATCATGCCTGTGGTCGGCCCATCGTGGAGTATGTCCTCGACGCGGCGCGAACTGCCGGAGCGAAGCGAATTGTGGTCGTCGTCGGGCACAAGGCGGATGTCGTGGAAGCGGCTCTCAAGCACCACCCCGATGTCGAGTTCGCCCTCCAGGCAGAACAAAAAGGAACCGGTCACGCGGTCATGATGTGCCGTGAAGCGGTCGGCACTCATCAGGGCCCCGTACTGGTCCTGACCGGTGACACTCCCCTGCTCAAGGGAGCTTCGCTGAAAGGTCTGCTCGACGACCTTGAACAGCACCAGGCGGCGTGCGTGGTCGGAACGGCCCGGACGGAAAACAACTTCGGCCTGGGACGTATTGTCCGCGATGCAGAGGGGAACTTTCTGCGCATCGTTGAACAGCGGGACGCCACACCCGAAGAGCAAGCCATCACCGAAATCAACACCGGCTGCTTTGCATACGACTGCCAGTCGCTGTTCGGGGCGCTCTCTGAAGTGAAGACCAACAACAGCCAGGGTGAGTTCTACCTGACCGACTGTGCCGAGATCCTGAGGCAGCAGGGGAAGACGGTCGACGCCTCTTGCCGCTTCGAAATCACCGAAGCCCTGGGCGTGAACACTCAGGAACAGCTGGCCGAGGTCGAGCGAGTGATGAAAGGGGCGTGAAGCCTGTGGCGACGCCCGGGCAGCCTGGTCTGCCCGCTCGACCAACTTGAGATGCACTGCCAGATCGCTATCACAACAAAAAACCACGCCGGAATTCGGCGTGGTTTCTGTATTTCAAACTCTCGGCAGCCGAGGTTCAGTCGTTGTAGTTCACGACGACATCGTGGCGACGGGAGGTCACATCGACCGAGTACTGGCCGTAGCAGAACCGGATGCGGTTTCCGTTGCGGAAGCAGCGTACGGTCTCGTTCTCGCAAGGAGGAACGCAGATCTCGATGCAGACGCGGCAGCACTTGTCGCATGGGTCTGGCACGGAGACGATCTTCTTCACGGCACAGGGATGAACGTTCCGAGCGTCACGGACGCGGACATTCTGGTACAGCTCAATGACCTGAGCAGGTTGGGCAACGGCATACTCGGCGTAGGCCACTGGCGTTCCCTGGGCATCGGCGACAGGCTGCAGCGGGGTCGGCTCGTTGGCCAGAGCCAGCTCTTCGCCTCTTTCCACCCGCAATGGCTCGCGAGCGATCAACTGAGTGCTCAGCAGAGCCAGGACACCGAGAAACATCAACTTCTTCATCTTTAACTCCTTTAGAGGGATCTCTCCCCCGTCTCCTCAACAATCCGCCTGGCTCACGCCAAGCACCTCGTCCCCCTCTTCCGTCCGGATCGGTTTGTGAACCCATCCGAACAGGCGAGGTTTTCTGCTGACTCCTGCCTATCCGATAACATCGGTTATGACACGCTAGCAGGACTTTGCAGAAGTCACAGATTTTACGGGATCTGAGGGAACATCAAGGCGAGGTCGACGCAAAGGTTACATTTTCCCAAAGAAGCAAGTGCCATTTTGGCACCACGCAATGGCTGTCACCGACCACACAAAAACTGCCACATTGACACCACACGCCGAGTTCGTAAATTGTCAGAGTTCGCTATTTACCTGATGGAAAGACCTTAGAACGATTGGCACACTCTTTGCCACTCGGTGTCTCACCATCAGCGGCTCAATTCTGTAGAGAATAAATCAACGCCAGCTGATTTGAGGAGGACAACGATGTCATTTCGCCCCGACAAGTTCACCGTGAAATCCCAGGAAGCTGTGCAGGCCGCTCAGCAGTACGCTGAGTCGAAGGGCAATCGCCAGCTAGTGCCACTCCATTTGCTTCATGCCTTGCTGGCTGAGCCGGATGGAGTCCCCCGCGCGCTGCTCCAGAAGATCGGCGTCAACTTCGCACAGCTGACCAAGACGCTCGACTCCGAGCTGGGGCGATTGCCATCGTCCTCCGGCTCGAACGTCCCGCTTTCCGGGTCGTCCGAGATCATGCAGGTCTTCGACGCTGCTCAGAAGCTGGCGACGCAGATGCAGGATTCGTTCGTCTCGACGGAGCACCTGCTGCTCGCCCTGACCCAGGTGGAAGACCCCGCCAAGAAGCTGCTCGCGCTCAATGGGATCGAAGAGTCAGACGTGCTCAGCGCGCTCAAAGCTGTGCGGGGTGGAACACAGGTCACGGACCAGAACCCGGAAGAGAAGTACCAGGCCCTGAAGAAGTACGGCAAGGATCTGGTGGAACTGGCCCGACAGGGCAAGATCGACCCCGTCGTCGGCCGCGACACCGAAATCCGCCGCGTGATCCAGGT
>CANJZR010000187.1 GCA_947479075.1 Planctomycetaceae bacterium | reverse complement strand
TTACGAGCAGACCAACATCGACTTCTCGCTCACCGGGATCGAGGTGACATTCTGCCCCTCTTCGCCGTTGCCCCCCGGGTCCAATAGTGCCTATGCGGGATGCCACCATGACGTGGAGTCGCCCATCAATGTGGACGACAATGGCATGCTGTACCTCAACAGCCGCGTGAAACTGAGCGAGGTGACCGATGGTCAGCACCATACCCTGCTGGTGGGAGAAATCCGGGACCATGGCATGTGGCAGGTCGGCTCCCGCATGTCATTGAGAAATACTGGCACCCCCATCGACACCATCAGCAGCTCTGTCGCGATCAGAAAGCCGGGTGTCAATCTTCCGAACCTGCCTCCCGATACTCGCAACGACGACGACACGACACCCCCGAGCCATCCTGATCCGCTGACATCGGTCGGTGGGTTTGGCAGTTGCCACTCGGCCTGTTCCAACTTCCTGCTCGTGGACGGATCCGTCAGATGCATTGGAACCAATGTCGACACGGGTTTGTTTCAGCACCTCGGAAATCGACGTGATGGACAGATTGTCTCCGATTTCTAAGACACCCACTCTCATTACGGAGTCGCTCGCGTCAGCGTCTCGCGAATGTCCCTGCCCAAGTCGACACCTCGACCGCACCGCAACTGGTGAGCCATGAAACGCGACTTCATCACAACCAGTTCCGCCGTTTCGCACTCTCCAGTCCGCGAATGGAGGCTCAATCAGCAGACCAAATGGCGACGAAGGCAGGTCTTTTCCATATCACGTCCAGTTCGTCGCGACTTCGGTTTCACGTTGATTGAGATGCTGGTCTGCATTGCGATTCTGGCCGTCATGATGGGGATGGTTCTCCCTGCGATTCAAAATGCCCGCGAGTCGGCCCGTGCGACATACTGCCGCTCGAACCTGGCCCAACTCGGCGAGGCGTTCCATGCGTATCACATGACTCACCAGTCACTTCCCAGTGGTTCGGTCGACCTGCAGTCGCCAGCAGCACCGGGGCCCGATCGCTTCGTGTGGGGCTGGGCACTTCAACTCCTGCCCCAACTGGACGAGCAGACGCTCATGTCCAGACTCGACGCATCACGCGGCGTAGACGATCCCGTGAATCGTGCCATCATCGAACAGACTCCCGAGTTCCTGATGTGTCCTTCGCGTTCGAGCCAGATTCCGATCGGTTACGCCGGTTGCCATCACGATGTTCTGGCCCCCATTCAATCCGATAACAACGGCATTCTCACACTGAACAGCCATGTGCGTTTTGACGAACTGGTCGATGGGCTGCACCAGACAATCCTGCTGGGAGAAGCGGCTGATGTTCATTGGGCAGAGGGAACATCGGGGAGCCTGCGAAACTTTGGCCTCGGCTATGGCGAGGCGTATGTCAAAACCTACTTCTGCGTGAACCCTGAGGCGGAAGACGTGCGCAAGCGAACCCTGCAAGATACGATTCGCGAAGAGCAGGGACTCGCTCCGTCCTCGCTGGCTCCAGAGGAGGAGAGCGGAGCAGAGTACGAAGACAGCTCAAACGACTCCGGTGCAGGCTCCTCGCTGAACGATGATTCGCAGAACACAATCACACCTGGGGATGCCCAGGAGAATCAAGAACCAGCCAACTCAGCAGACGAGGATTCCAATCCTCCTGGCGTCAGCGATCCACCTGCCCCACCGAACATTTCAGAACAGCGTGCGAAACAGTACCGCGAAACAGGCTTCTGGCCGATTCACCGCAACTCCGGAAACTTCTTGCTGGTCGACGGATCGGTTCGTTCCATCTCTCGTTCAGTTCACCTGGAGATTCTTCGTCGACTGGCAAACCGCCATGATCATCAACCTGTGGGAGACTTCTAAGCGGTGGCCAGCACTTGGAAAAGAACGATTCCTGCTCTGCTTCTCTGGTGTCTGATTCAGTTCACCAGTGGCCCCGCATGGACACAGGACCCGCCGCCGGAAGCTCTCGATATTCAAATTGTCGAGGCCAAATGGGGGTTCGACGGCTTTTCACGTTACAAGACGTTCGTGCCGCTGCGGATCGTGATCAGAAATCGCGGGGCGACTCAGAAGACGTTGCAGCTGCAGCTCTCCCGGGAAGACTCCGTCCGTTCCATCGGTGAGTCACTGGAACAGGAAGTGGTCATCTCCGCCGAGACCACCCGCGTGGCTGAGATGACCCCCTTCGTATCCGATCCGGGAGACACCTGGACGCTGCGATGGGGAGACACCGAAGCCGAATCACTTCCGATCAAGAGTGACTCCGCCGACGATGGAGTCGTCTTCATCGCCTCGACCTCCGATTTAGTTCATCGGACCGGCTCGCTGCCCGTCATGCGAGATGATGAGTTCCCCACCTCAGTCACGAAACTCGATGCTCTGCGGGTGGTCTTTCTCGACAATGAGCCCCGCTGGACGGGTGCTCGACGAAAGTCGTTTCAGGAGTGGTTACTGAAGGGAGGACAGGTCGTAGTCCTCAACAACACCGACGGAACCACGCCGAAGTTTTCCAATGGGTTTGAGTTCCTCAACCTCACCACCTCCGATGCCAGATACGGAGCGGGTGTGCTTCGAAAACTTCCGCTCTCCGCACAAGAGGTGACCCGTGAAGTCATTGAAAAGCAGATACTCAAGCGGGAACTGACCGGTGGAAATCTGGATCAAAAGCTCAAGGTGTACGCTTCAATGCTTGGGGGCCAACGGACCAATGGCATGGTCTTACCGAATCAACTTGCCCCCCTGTCCTATTCCCGGGACAAAGTGCTGAGTGAACTCAAGGACCTTGCGCGGACGCGGCAGCAGTGGGGGCTGATCTATCTGGCAGTGTTCGTCTATGTCGGATGGCAGTGGAGGATCGGCTGGCGTTGGGGCTTGATGGAGAAAAGACCGGGACGATTTTACGCATGGATGCTTGGTCTGGCCCTCGGCTTTTCAGTGATCTTCCTGTTTTATGGACGCATCGAAAAAAAAGGAAACGACCGAGTGGTGACTGTGGCAGTCGCCCGGCAGCTCGACCAGGGAGTGTTTGATGTCGAGGGCTGGTCGGTACTGGGCACCGGGCTCAACGGCGGCGAGCATCAATTTGCTGTCAACGGGACGGGGCAGTTGTATGGTGGAGGAGAATCATTCGGTCAGCACCCGATGTTGATTCGCGATTCTCACATGATGATCGACCTGGCGGCGTTTTCCACCCAGAAGGTCGCCTTTCGAACCCGGTTGGAAATGCCCGGAATTCCAGTCCTGCTGCAAGGCATGGATGTCGAGTCGCTGCTGTCAGAATCGGCACAACTCACCATCGATCCAGCGTACAAGGCTCCCATCTATGCAGCTGTCGTCGCGATCGATCAGAATGTCTACGAGTACACGAACAAATCCGGCAAGCTCGTTCCGACTGAGAATCCGGAGCATGTCTTGCAGGCATGGTACTCCCCCTTCTCGATGCGAAATCAACGACGAAACGCCTGGAGGAGAAGTCTTCTCGGCTGGCTCTTCAGCACGAAGACCAGTGAGGAGGCGTTCTCAGATGCCTTTTACGACGTCGTCGGCAACGGGTTTGACGTTGGCCCCATCATCTTTCCTGACTCATTTCAAGTCCCCAAAGGGTATGCGAGGGTCATGCTGTACACCGACTTGCCAGCTTCCCTGAAGCTGAGCGGCGACTTTCCCGACCAATCGGGGCGGATGCTGTATGTCACTGACATTCCACTCCAGGGAGTGCGGTGATGATCGGATCATACCTGCGAAATCTGTACACGCTCCTCAATCACTCACTGCGACAGGAATCTCGCAGTGTCCAGGCTCACCGGTTTCGCATTGGCAGCCTGTTCATCGCCACCTGGATCCTGCTTGTCGCACACTACTACACCTGGTTCTTGGGAACGCCAGGGAGTGTCTTCATTCGATGGCTGGTCATACTCGACCTGGTTCTGATTCTGGTCGGTGGAAGCTCTTACTTTGGTTCGGTCATCACCGAGGAGAAGGAGCAGGGGACGCTCGGTCTGCTGAAGCTGGCAGGATTCTCCAATGCCGGACTGATGTTTGGAAAATCGACATCCCGGATCTTCACTGCTCTGGTCATCTTTCTCATTCAGTTACCATTTGCATTTCTCGCCATCGTGCTCGGCGGGACAACCATCTCGCAGGTTGTCTCCGCATACCTGACACTGGCAGCCTTTCTGATTCTACTGGGAAATATCGGCCTGATCATGTCGGTGATCTGTCGCCGGAACGCAGTCGCCACGTCGCTCACATTCCTGATCGGGCTGCTGACTCTGACGAGCGGCCACTTGGCATCATTTGCGATGACAGCTGGGGTTGCCAAAAAACTGTCATGGCTCCGCTCGGCCCTGGAATGGGTCGTGGAGTCTCAGGAGAGGTTCTCCGCTTATGTACGTCTGGAAGAGATTGTCACCTTTCGACGTCCGTCTCTGATCGCACCGCAGTTCTGGACTTCGCTGGTGATTGCAGCGGGGTTGTTCCTGATTTCCTGGCTGATTTTCGACCGGTTCACGGAATACACTGAGTCTCACGACCCCCACCGATCCCGGCCCGGGCAACGCATCTGGCGCTGGCAGCAATGGGTTTCCCGAGCAGGTCCAGACCCCATCGCCTGGAAAGAGTTCCACTTCGGAGCGGGTGGTTACACAACCATGCTCGGCAAATCCCTGCTTTATGTGGGATTGATCGCTGCCACACTCCTGTTTGAGGTCCGCCTTCAGAAGCAATATCTGACCAGTCCCATTGAAGTGCTGCATGGCACCCTGGTCACGGTTCTGCTGCTCGAGATTCTGGCGTTCGCTTCACAGTTTCTGGGAAGCGAGTACGCCGGGGGCACGCTGCCCAATTTGATGCTCACTCCCCATTCGCTGACCGGAATTGTGTTCTCCAAGCTCAAAGGGAACCTGTTGACCTGGGCGCCCACGGTCTTGGCAATCGCCTTTGTCTCAGCTGTCCTCTGGAGAAGAGATGCGGTTCTGATGGATTGGAGAATCAAGCATCTGACCTACGTGGCCAGCTTCTTACTCCTGCTTCACCTGACCGCTTATTTTTCGATCCGGGTCCAGCGTGGCGCGGTCGCCTGGGCGTTGGCCACCCTCATTATAGGTGCGATCTTCGTCTTGCCGGTGTTGAATGCCGTCCGGTTATCGCTGTTGGGGTCCACAACGGTCACCACGTGGAATAGCTCATCGGATGGGCCGGAGTTCTGGGCTCCATTGATTTATGTGTCGATATTTACCTGCCTGAGCCTGCAGATCGCCATTGGAGTTCAGGTGCGTCGTGCTGTCGGTGAGTAACCACCTGGATGGCCGCGTCGCGACATTTCACTCCAAACCCTCGAACAACCGGCTGCCCACACGAATCAGCGTGGCCCCTTCCTGAATCGCGACTTCGTAGTCGCCGCTCATTCCCATGGAGAGCTCCGGCAGCGCGAGCCGCCCGTCGGCCCGGGCCCGCAACACATCGCGCAGTTCCCGGAGGTGGGTAAAGACGGGACGCGCTGCTTCAGGATCCTCGCTGAGCGGGGCCATGGTCATCAGCCCCCGGATCTCAATGCCCGCAAGCCCAATCAATTGATCCCAGACCGACAACAGCTCTTCTCGTGGGAATCCATCTTTCGACTCCTCTCCAGAGACATTCACTTCGCACAGTATCGGGACTCGCCCGGTCGCTGGTTCGGACAGCCGCTCCGCCAGCCTCAACGAGTCGACCGAGTGAATGAGTACCGTCGCGCTGAGAACGCTCTTCGCCTTGTTACGCTGCAAATGGCCGATCAGGTGCCATCGAACCTGTGGCCATCGTGCTTGACGTTCGATCAGCTGTTGCGGGCGGTTCTCGCCAAACTGATCGAGTCCCAGCGAGATCAGCCCCTCGATCCATTCAATCTTGGCGTACTTGGTCACAGCGATCAGCTGGACACTGTCGGGAGACCGTCCAGCAACACGGCACGCTTCGGCCATGCGTTCATGCACAGCGGCGACATTCCGTTTGAGTGTTTCCAGCAGGGAGCTCATCGGTTCGACCAATGGGGCGGGAGTCGGTATCGCATCACATTCATTCTAGACGGCTCCAATGAAACAGGCACGACCAGCGAAGGGCTGATCGTGCCTGAGTTGTTCGTTGGAGCAGCTGTTGCGTGACGATTGAGGTCACTCACAGAACTGGCTCGTATCACTTATTCATCAGCGACATAGGGGAGCAAGCCGATGAAGCGTGCACGCATGACGGCTTCACGGACAGCCCGTTGGAAAATGGCGGAAGTGCCGCTGCGGCGACGTGGCTGAATACGACCTTCGCGGTCAACCAAACCCTTGAGCAGACGCACGTCCTTGTAATCCACATAGACGGGACGTGGAATGACGCCGTCTGGAGCAAACCGGCACTTCAGCTTCTTCTTCAGACGCTGACGCTTCTTGCGAAGCTTGCGGACATCGGTCTTGTTCATCGGGTTGTTATTGACGGCCATGGATTGATCCTTCGATCAAGGTCTGCTCCGGCTCGTAGCGAGGGAGAAAACCGGCTCAGGGGACAGCGACCGCACATCGCGGAATGCCGAGCCCCGCATTGTGACGAACTTCAGGGCGGACTTCAACCGAATCACAGCAAATCGAGTTGGGCGAATCGTTTGCGAGCCTTACGCAGTGCCCCCACCGTCCAGACGAGCGGGTAAATTGCCTCAAAATACCAGAGTTTCGCGAAGTAGAAGCCAATCGGGGAGGGATTGGTCCATGTCCCGTCCTCGACACGACTTAGCAACCATTCGACACCGCGCCAGACGGCATCAGTGGTGTTCTGGACATCTTCCAGCAGGGCATCCAGAGCCAGTGCGGTCTCCTCCACGGTGGAGGGTGCCCCGCGATCCCCGCCCCAGCCGCCATCGGGATTCTGAACCGAACGCAGCCACTCCGCCCCACGACGAGCCCGATCGTTCCAGCGGTGGCAGTCGCGAAAGGCCCTCAGCACGCGTGATGTGCCATAGACCGGGTTCTCGTCGTTCGGGACATGCTGGTTCCCGAACCAGAGTGGGAGCCACGAACCGTTCGGACGTTGCACACCTTCGAGATAAGCGAACCCCTCTTCCACGCCCTGATGAATGCGACCAAAGACACCCACATCGACCGTGTTGCCTTCAACGGCTTGATCGATATCAAAGTCGGGGAGTGGATGCCGACGCAGCCAGGCGTGCAAGGCCCGCAACGAGTGAGCTGTGATGTCAGGAGAACTGCGGTCAAAAGGGAGCGTTCCCCATCCACGACAGAAGGTCGGGAATCCACCGTCCCGGTTTTGCAGCCCGAGTAACCAGTACAGGCCATTGTCGATGGCAAGTTCGCAATCCTCGCGATGAGCCGCCTCGCGCTGGCGTTGATTGCCCGCCACGCCTGCAGGCTCGTCCGCGTGAACTCCATCGAGATTCGCTAGCTGGCTCACGGCCAGAATCGCCCCTGGCGTATCATC
>CANJZR010000186.1 GCA_947479075.1 Planctomycetaceae bacterium | reverse complement strand
CTTCCGCCTCGTGATCCCGGCCATGGGCCCGGCTCCGATCGCCTTCGACTTTGCCTGGCCAATCGTCGACCAGAAGACCGACACCCGCCGGATGTTCAGCTTCTACGTCGGATTTACGCGATAATCTGCTTGCTCCAACCGACGGCAGCGAATCATGCCGAATGAACGAACGCAGTCGGGCCGTTCTCATCCCGTATTTTACTTGAGAATCCCGCGGCCTGGCTGTGGGCAAACGATGGACTGTTATTAAAAATGCCCACGCGAACTGCTTCCTGAGATACGAAGCAGCCTTCCATTGAAGTTTCGAGGAGCTGAGATTGAGTCACCTGGTACAGCTGAAAGAGAGCCTCCTCCCCTGGCGAGAGGAGCTGTTGAATCACCGGCTCTATCGCGAGATCGACCAGCTTGCGTCTCTGCGTCTGTTCATGGAACACCATGTGTTCGCCGTCTGGGACTTCATGTCGCTGCTCAAGTCCTTGCAGAGAAAGATGTGCTGTACCGAGGTTCCCTGGCTGCCTCCTGCGAATTCGCACCATTGCCGTCTGATCAACGAGATCGTACTCGCCGAAGAATCCGACGAGAACGAGGCCGGAGACTACGCCAGCCACTTTGATCTCTATCTCAGTTCCATGCAGCAGTGCGGCGCCGACACGTCGGTCATTGCAGGGTTCATCGACCAGCTGCAACAGGGAGTAACGATCGATGTCGCGATCGCATCCTCAAGAATCCCGCAGCCAGCAAGGCAGTTCATGCAGCAGACATTCGCGATAATCAACAGCGGGGACATTCGAGCCATCGCGTCCGCGTTCACCTTTGGTCGGGAAGATTTACTGCCCGCGGTGTTTCAGCGTATCGTCGATGAATTGAACACCCAAGCTGGCGGGCAGCTCTCCGCATTCAAGTATTATCTGGAACGACACATTGGACTGGATGGCGATGAACACGGTCCCATGGCCCAACGACTGATCGAATCGCTCTGCGGGACCGATGCCGAGTCGTGGAAGATCGCGACCGACTCAGCGTTGACATGCCTCAAAGCACGCATCCACCTTTGGAATGGGATTGACGAACTCAATCACTCACGTCGACAAGAAACGACCAACTGATTCATAGCAGCGAGCTGCAACGGAACGACAGGAACACCTCGGACTGAGATCACTTCAGCTCGAATGTCAGCTCATTCGTTCCCTCAGCCACATTGGCGACGAGCTTGGAGGAACTCTGACGCTGGTACTTTGACGGAACGGTTTTCAGAACGTTCGCAGCTGGTGTTCCGAATTGTGCTGGTGAGATTTCAAACGAGACAAACACGTCATAGGTTCCCGTGGGAATCGGACCATCCAGCGAGTATTTGCCCTCCGGCCCCAGGTTTCCGCTGGCTCCACTCCCCATCTGTCCGGAGACAAAGTTCAAACGGCCGAGCTCCAGTGGTTGCCCCTTCACGGTCACCGATCCAGACACCGTCCCCATGGGAATCGCCTTGGACTTCTCTCCACATCCCACGATGAGCAGGAGAGATAAGGTCGCCACCAAGCAGCCTCCCATTCGATTTGCCATCATGACGACTCGACTCCCATGCTGCTGCTTCAATGATACTGTCATGCCTCAATTGTTCCTGATTGCCAGTGACTCTGCCCCCATCGGACGCTGATCACTGAGTGCGAGCGACGTTTCGACTCTCTTCGATTTCGTTCCAAGCTCACTCTCCAGAAGATCGACGGTCCTCTGGAGAGTGAACAAGTGAATTAGAACCAGACAGCCAGACTGGCTCTGACAGGCGACCCAGCGCCATCCTAGAACTCGCCCACGACCTGCCCATCACTGATGGCGGCCAAGCTGAGCAAGGTGGTGAAGTTCATCGAGTCCGAGAGAAAGCGAACGGATCCATCTCCTAACAGAGCATGAACCCCGCCCACATGGAACGAGGTGAGCGGACCGTTGTTAAAGCCAGATCCCGAGTAGGACGGAGCAGTCTTCGGATTGGAGCCGTAGCGAACAGTGATAACGCCCCCTCCACCGTAGCCTGACCCGCCTGAGGTGGACACGCCACGATGCCCAGCCCAGCCCCCAGACAGGTTCTTGCGACGATCCACATTGGCTATCGTCCCTGAATCTTCTCCAACCATGATGGTGTTCGACGTTCCATCTGTCGCATCACGCATGCCCACCGCTTTCCCGATCTGCAGCAGACCATTCTGTCCCATCGCTCCGTAATAGATATTATCGACGGCCGAGGTGTTGTAGGGGGCGGTGCCTGCAGCAACCGAACTGTCGAACGCTCCTCCGATCCCGACGTAGTCCATAGTCATTCCCACATCAGGAGCTTTCTGTCCTGGGGAAGTACCGTCTGCGATACCGACATAAAATGCACTCGTTGTACTCGAAGGGCATTTGTACCCCGCGACCATCGCATTGTTGAGCGCCACATTGGACCCAGCCCCCGTTCCATATCCCCCATCTCCAGTCCAGTCGTTGAAGGTGTTGTAACCACGTCCATTGGCTGGAGTTTGAGTCAGCTGGTTGTACAGCGGTCCCTGATCGAGATACGGCAGAATCGATGCTCTCCAGTTGGCCTGATACAGCGGATTCTGAGCCCCGATGGAAAACATGTTGTAGGTGTCATGGTAGTTGTGAAACGCGAGTCCCACCTGCTTCAGATTGTTCTTGCACGTTGAGCGACGAGCAGCCTCGCGAGCCTGCTGGACGGCAGGCAAAAGCAGTGCAATCAGCACAGCAATAATCGCAATCACCACCAACAACTCAATCAACGTAAACCCACGTCGACGTACCATAGCTGTACTCCGGAAAGAGAATCAGGAAATCACGACGCACACATCGCTCGGCCACTTTTCAGGCCGGACGCAAAAGCGAGCAGGGACGCTGCGAATGAAATGATCATGGCTATCAATCGTGCGGCGCTTTGAGTTGCCACATACACAGCAACTCAGTCACGATCTCCAACCAGACTACACATCAACATTCATGCCATCCGAAATAAACAGCGCTGGAATAACGATCCGGATGTGAAAAAACGCTCGCCAAATCTTCTCGGATTTCATCGATCGAACGAGAATCCGAGACGCATTGTGCACACAGATGCACAAGAACCAATCATCGGTGTCCGCTGCTTGGGCAACCTTGCTCTGAGAACGCGATATGCATTGCCAGGTCACCTGCGCAGCTGCGATCTTACGGTCCCGTCCAGAGTTCGCCGTTCTGGAGGCACTCACTCAGCTCGCCGTATACACCACGGAGTTCTTGATGAGTTGGTACTGTTCGGAAGTGTCGACACAACCGGCGAGCCAGCGGGCCTTCGTTGAGGATTGTTCGCAGTGGTCCATAGGCGGCACCACCAGGTCGCAGGCCCTCATCTGCTGGATGGTCTGCGAGATATTGCCAGAGTTCCCTGAGCGACAACTCGTCTTCTCCGTGGATGCCAAACTGCGACAACAGACCTCGATCTCGGATCACGGCTTCGTCCCCGCGCACGATGGCGTCCAAGAAGACTGCCTCCAGCGGCTCGATCTCGATCAGCTGTTGATCCTCGGTCGGAGTCCACGCTTCGCCGACAAGTCGCTTCAGCACATCGACCACGAGCCGGGCAATCGCCAGGTCAGCGGCGGGGCACTCCTGCAGATCGATCACCCGAATCTCGATTGATCCCCGGGTGAACCGGGCAATCGCTCCGCGAGCGTTCAGAAACTCATCCTGCAGGATCCCTTCCGGATCATGCGGCGCAATGTCGCGGAACATCGGTTCAAAAATCATCGCGTCGTATTCCGCCTGCGTGAATGCCCGCTCAGGAATCACGCGCCCGGCGATGGACGGAATCTTGCGGGAGTTCAGACGGTACGTCTCCAACCGGCTGTCGAGTTGCCCCGTGAGCTGCCCTTCCATGAACGGGGAACTGGCCGCCAGTGCTGGCAGGAGTGGTAACACTAAACGCACAGCCGCATGCAGCTTTCCGAACTCTTCGTCGTTGGCGAACGGCAGGTTGATGTGCATGCTCTGCAGGTTGGCCCAACCGTGACCGCGACAATCAAAGATTCGGTTGAAGCATTCATAGACCGGGCTGTAGTCATGCGGCCACAACTTCATCTCTTTGAACGGGTCCATCCACGGATGCATCGCAGTCGGCATGAGTCTGGCTCCCAGCTGCCCAGCCAGTTCGTTGACGCGCCGAACCTGGGCCTGCATCTGGTCGGCAATCGGAGCCAGTGCTGGAGCTGGATCGGTGGTCTTCAGCTCCAGAACATGCAGTACCAGTTCGTTCGACCAGCTGATGTCTTCGAACTCGACATCCGAGACCTGCTTCCCGGCCTCGAGCTGCATCACCTGATCCGCGATCGGGCGAACGTCGAGAGATTGGGCATCGACAAGCATGTACTCAAGTTCGATCCCGAAGGCGGAGAACAATGACAGCGGAGCAGACGACATAGAGCAGACTCAGCAGCTGGACACAGACGGAGGGCCGTTCACAACCCTTGATAGGGATGGATCGTAGGTCAATTCCCATCTTTGCGCCCAGATGTCGTTTGAACACTGCCATCTCGTGCGAGATCGCCTCGACAACTGCGTTCCCGGGGTTGGCGTTCACCTCTCCTCTCTCCCATTTTCATGGAATGTTCCTCAATTCTTAATGATCCAAGCGTGAAATGTGTACAGGGGTGTTTCGCATCACACTCAGCGGCCAATCGTTCGCCGACCAGACTGCGATGAACTCCTGACACAGAATCTCGCTGCCCACCATCCTCCTCCTGGAGTCAAAACTCGATGTTTTCAACGCATGCCATTTCCGCGCCCACTCGCCTCGGCCAATCGTGGCACGGCATCGTAACCAGCCTCGCCCTGGTACTTGTGATGAGCGGATGCGGTGCATCGGGCGGACCGACCGTCGATCCCGCGAAGGCTACCGAATTGCTGTCTAGTGTTAACAAGGCCGTGGAAGACAAGGATTGGAAGACTGCAGAGAGCTCCGCCACGGCAGCGATCGAGTCGAATCTCCTCGACGGCAGCCAAATTGAAGATGCACGCATCGCCCGAACCCAGGCTCGCATTGAGTCGGGAGATCTGGCAGGAGCGGAGGAGGATCTGGTGTTTCTGGAAAACGCGGACTCGCCGACCAAGGCCGATGAGATCTATGTCCTCAAAGCAACCTTTCAGCTGAAATCGGGCAAGAAAGCAGAAGCTCGCAAGACCTTCATGCTGGCCAAGAAGATCAATAAGAAGATCAAGGCACCCGCTGGCCTGTAATCTGTCAGCGTTCAACGGAGGGGCAGGGAACGGGCGTGTTGGTCCTCCCTGCCCTCCCCTTAGCTGGCCAACCACTCTTCGCCAAGCTGGAAACCCGGCTGGTGGAGAACGGAAGCGAGCAGCACTCCATCGATCCCTGACTGCCTCAGGAGTTCGAGGTCTTCTGTTCCTCGCACTCCCCCTCCGGTCACGATTTCGATGGCCGTCCCGTAAGTTGCTCTCAAACGCCGACAGAGCGGGATTGTCGGTACACCGGCTCCAGTCCCGACCCCCGCCAGGTCAAGCACGATCAGTTGAGTCACTCCGCAGCGTATGGCTTCGGCTGCGATCGCATCTGGATCGTTCCCCCACGCCGATGACGCGAGGGGTACGCCCCCTTTCAGATCCAGTGAAAAGACGATCTGACCGCGGGGTACGCTCGCGACAATCTCACGCAGCGCAGCTGGTGTGGGGCACGACTCCAGCCCGACGATGACCCGGGTCGCTCCCATCGCAAGTAATTCCAGTACCCGCGGCACCGTGGAAATCCCGGCATCGATCGACAGACTTAGTCCTTTTGCGATTAGATCCCGATAAAGCGCCACATTCGGACGCCCATGCAGAATGGCGTCGAGATCGGCGACATAGAATTCATTCCATGCGAACGCACTCTGGATCGCGCGGGCCACGTCGAGTCCCTGGACCGACTCAGTCAGACAACTCTCTATCGGACAATACTGGTCCCGCCGACCCGCCACACCGCGCACGACCACGCCATTTAAGATGTCGAGCACGGGGATGAGTTGCATGGCATTCCTGAACGAACATGAGGCCCCCGTAAACCCACCGCAGGGGCACACCTCACCAGGCGCCTCATCAACGAGGGTTGGATTCGACCTGCTTTATTGGCAGAATGCCGACCAATGTCAAACGCGATTCCATCCAGCGTCTGGCATCGTCCGACACTTTCAATCAACACCAGTCAGGTTTGCCATGCGTGTCACTTATTGCCTCCTTGTGGCAGCTGTGCTCTGCAGCTTCACCCGCCCCTCCACTGCGGGTGACCCCGCAAAGAAAGGGGAATGGATCCAGCTCTTCAACGGCAAAGATCTGACGGGATGGAAACCGAAGATCCGCTATCACGAACTCGGCGACAACTTCGCAAACACATTCCGCGTGGAAGACGGTCTGCTGAAGGTCCGCTACGACGGCTACGAGAAGTTCAACGATACGTTCGGCCATCTGTTCTATGAGAAGGAGTTCTCGCACTACATCCTGCGGGTGGAATACCGCTTTGTGGGTGAACAATGCCCCGGTGGACCCGGCTGGGCTCTGCGGAACAGCGGCATGATGCTGCACGGCGAAGCTCCCGAAGGGATGGCCAAGGATCAGGACTTTCCCGCCTCGATTGAAGTCCAGATCCTTGGCGGCGATGGAACACACGAACGCCACACGATGAACCTCTGCACGCCCGGCACGAATGTCGTCATGAACGGCAAACTGTTCCTGCCGCACTGCGTGAGCTCCACGTCGAAGACCTACCACGGCGAACAGTGGGTCGTGACGGAAACCGAAGTCCGGGGCAACACGGTCATGCGTCACAAGATCGATGGCGTCGTCGTTCTCGAATACACCCAGCCTCAGTTGGATGATCGTGAGGCCCATGCGCGCGAGCTGGCCAAGAAGAATGGAGGCTTGATGCTGGATCACGGGACGATCTCGCTGCAGTCCGAAAGCCATCCGCTCGATTTCCGTAAAGTGGAGTTACTAGTCCTTGATCCGAAGTAACTCTGCCATTTCTTCTTTCGAGTACGAAAGTTCGGATGACTCGGTACGGGGCCGTTGAAGTCCCTTTTGTGATCTTGTTCCGCCCCATAGAATCCGGAACAGCAAGAAGCGTTCTCTCAAAACAGCAATCAGCATTTCACTGAACTGATTCCAAAGGAGTGTTTATGTTTGTGCGACCGTGGCACACGTTGCAGGCCATTTGTGCCGGCATGATGGCTTTGACCGTATCAATGGCAGCGGCTGGCGACTGGCCCCAATGGCGAGGCCCCGGCCGAGATGGCAAGTCGGCGGAGACTGGCCTGCTCGAAAGCTGGGAAAAGACTCCTCCTAAGCATCTCTGGACCATCGAGGGACTGGGCGACGGGTACGCCTCGCCTGCAATCTCGAAGGGATCTCTCTACGTCACGGGAAACATTCCCGG
>CANJZR010000185.1 GCA_947479075.1 Planctomycetaceae bacterium | reverse complement strand
CTGCCGACAGATACATCCGGCGTTCCATCCACTCCAGAAAGCGAGTAGCGAGCCCCTTCTTCATTGCCCCGACAGCTGAGATCGATTCCGGCCAGATGTCGCGGATTTCGACGACAAAGGGAACTCGTGTCAGCCAGTGGTACCACACCCCGGCCCAGCCACAGAAGAACTGCGGTGAGGTCGAGACCTCCACATCCGGACGCGGAAGCCACCAGGCCGACCAGACCGAACTGACCATGTAACTGAGGTAGTTGAGTATCCGCCCGATGGTTCCTTTGTTGGGAGCGATCCAGGTCCAGACGCGGACGACACGGATGCCATCAATGACTTCGGTCTGCGATCGCAACCGATTCCGGTACCCCTCGAACACGACCCCATCCGGACAGTTCGGGACGCAAGTCACCACGGTGACTTCGTGCCCAGCTTTGACCCAGCGGACGGCGTGCTCGTAAGTCCGTGATGCCGGGGCATTGACCTCGGGCGGGAAATAGTGGCAGAAGAAGAGGATTTTCATCAGAACGGGAATTCGAGGCCGGGCGATTTCGAGATCGCCATGTCAGTGAACCTGAGGAGGGAATGAGTCGAGTTGATTCTGAATCAATTCGGGCGCCACGGGACCCTTCCTGAGTGCTTCCCAGCATTGGTCCAAGGCTTCCATTCGACGGTGAGCCCCGAGGCTTCGAGTGTCTGACGTACTCAGCGGATGAGCATCTCGCCACCGGATCGCTTCCTCGCGGTCTGTGAATCCGAGAGCTGTGATGAGGATCAGTGCGGGGTAATCTTGTTGGGCTTCAATTTTCTTGTCAGCCACGAGAGCAAATCCATCGGTGAGATGGCTGGTTGAGGCCTCTCCGCACGCGAGAAGTGTCGTGTCTAATCCAGACGGGAGGTAATCGTCGGACTCGCTGTACTCCAAAGCCAAGTCTCGCACTTTAGTCATGACCGACATCTCGGGGCGGTTGAGTCGAGCGATCTCTCGTGACAGAGCTCCGATCCGGATCCAGTTCGGAGATATTTGTCTGGCGAGTTCAAGTTCTGTCGCCTGTGTCAACAACTGACCAGCTTGATCTCCCGCCGAACGAATGGCCTGTGAGGGAAGCCGGTTCTCTGCACCATGAGTAGGGAGCCGGCCCAGCCATGCAATCTGATGATCTAATCTCGAAGAGGTCCAGGCTGAACTCATGGCAAGAAGTAACAGCCCAACAAGGGCAAGGACAGCCCGCTTTCGTCGTGGCTTCGGGGTTTGTGCCGAGAGCAGGGCTTTCAGGGCCAGAATGCCCGCTACGATTCCCGTAAATCCACCCCAAGCCATTGGAACCATGCACAACACGAACCAGATCGTCCCAAGAGCGAGTCCCCAGAATATCAACAAGCTGCGTCGGGTGGACACAGTTGACGCCGGGCGAAATGCTTCGATCCCAAACCAGAGCAGAGAGATCGCGAGGGCATATCCGAAGTGGGGATATCTGTACTGAAATCCCAGGTCGATACAGGCTGTGCAGGCGAACGTTGTCATGGTCTAGACGATGATGTCGTCGCTGCTCAGGTGGCCCGCTCCGAGGAAGCTGGCGAATGTTGTGGAGATCAGCGATTCCAGCGAGATCGGCATCGGGCGGTTCTGGGCGACGGCTTCGATGAACTGTGCAATCTCGGCGGCGTGGCCCTTGTCCTGTGACAGCCAGGCCTTCTGGTTGACAACTCGCTTGGAACCCGTGTCGAGTTGGAGAGACCGGTAGTCGTCGAGGATGCCACTGCGTCCGCCACCAAAGACTTCCACGCGTTCTTTACTCGTCGCCTTCGCCCCGGTTGTCGTGTAGGTCAGGTGACAAACCGAGCCGTTGGCGTATGTGAGCAGCAGCTGGACATCATCCGGTGAAGTGCGATCGACCGCGATGCGATCGACCGAGACTGGCTCGGAATCGGTCAGGAACGCGAAGAAGTCGAGGAAGTGGCATCCCTCGCCGATGATTCGGCCTCCCTCGGCGGGATCAGCCACCCAGTGCTCGGCGGGGATTGTCCCGGCGTTCACACGGTAATGCACACTGAGAGGATGAATCCCGGTGAAGTGCTTTTTCAGTGCCACGGCCATTGGCGCAAAACGACGATTAAATCCGACCATCACTCCGCGAGCTGACTTCGCAGCTGCCTCGCGAACCTGGTCCAGCTGTTCCATGTTGATCGCGAGAGGCTTTTCAACGAAGACTGCCTTACCAGCGTTCAAGGCCTTCACGACGAGGTCCGCGTGTTGTGAGTGGCGCGTGGCGATGAAGACCGCATCTGTGGCCGGGTCGGCGAAGATCTCCTCGGCACTGGAAGTGCAGAATGCGAATCCGTATTTGTTCCCTGCCGAGACAGCTGATTGACCCGAAGCAGTGAGGATGCCGCGGTACTCGATTCCGGGGAGAGACTTCAGGTTCTTCAGCAGCACGCCACGGGCAAAGTTTCCTGCCCCGATGAACGAGACGCCGATGGTCCCTTTCACAGGGACGGATGGTGGTGATGACGCCGATCGCAGAACGACAGAAGAGGCGGGCGGTGTCTGTTCTTCGCTCGGGTACTCCAGAACAACGCCCAGATACGGTTCTTTCCCGTCGAGAATCATCTCGTAGGCTTTGACGGCGTCAGCGATGGGAAAACGGTGGGTTGTCAGCTTTTCCGGATGAATGACACCGAGGGCACACAGATCGAGGAAGGCTTCGAGATTTCGTTGCTCCGTCCAGCGCACATACCCGATCGGGTAGTCGTGGCCGCGCTCCTCAAATTGGGGGTCATACCGTCCCGGGCCGTATGAGCGCGAGACGATGAACGTCAGCTCCTTGTGATAGTAATCGTTGCGGGGAATATCCATTCCCGTTACGCCCACCATCACGACCTTGGCCCGGTCGCGGGCAATGCGGGCCGCAAGTTCGACCGGCGTGTTACTCTTGGTCGCAGCTGTGATGAGCACGGCGTCGGCCCCCCGACCGCGAGTGGCCTTCATCACCGCCTCTTCGATGGCTGGGCCTTCCCCAGCGAAGGCAGCCACCGCTCCGTTAGCAATGGCCTGTTCGGTACGCTTGGAAGAGACATCGAGACCAATCACGCGACAGCCACTCGCCTTGAGCAGCATAACCGCCAGTTGGCCGATTAACCCTAGCCCAATCACGGCGACTGTCTCGCCGACGCGAACATCAGTGTTGCGAATTCCTTGCAATGCGATTGACCCGACGGTGGCATAGGCCGCCTGCTCCGCCGTCACCCCCGCAGGGGCCACCGCCGTCAGCAGGCGCGGAACCGCATTGACCTCTGCGTGACAGGCAAACCCCGCTCCGCAACAGGCCACTAACTGACCCGGTTCATGCCCGATTACATTCGCCCCGAGCGCAGTGATGTGGCCAGCTGCGCTGTACCCCAGCGGCAGCTCGCGATCGAATTGCTCTCGTACCGCATTGAGCGTCGCGAGGAACCCATCCTTCCGCAGCTTGTCCATGACCCGCTGCACCAGGTCGGGACGCTCGCGAGCCATGCCGACGAGGCTCTTCTGGCTCAACTCGATCGACGCCCGCTCCGTTCCCGCCGAGATCAGCGAAACCACATTCCGCACGAGCATGCGATCGGGCTGCAACTGCGGCGTCGGAACATCTACGACCCGCACTTGCCCGGTCTTACGGTTTTGAAGGACTTGTTTCATGGAGGTTTGGTCGTCGGTCAGGTCAGTTGAGCGTTGGCGGAGAGATCACTTCTGGACGATCCAGTATGACATTCGCCCCTTGCCAGCCCATTGCTTAAACGTACTTGGTTGGTCATTCCATAGAACGTTCGGGAAGAAGCTGCGAATCATCGCATCTGCACGAGTCCACTGGTAAGTGTGAGGGTGAGCGACAAAGAGCCACTCGTTGGGTTTACGCCAGCGGTTGAATTGCCACTTTTTCTCGCCAGCAAATGAGAGCGTGCTGACGGAAAATGCAAAGATGCCTCCCGGTTTCAGCACACGCTGAATCTCCTTGAGTATCGACTCCGGAGACTGAGCATGGTCGACCACATTGATACAGGCCACCAGATCGAACGTCGCATCATCGAAGGGCATCCGCTCGCCGATACAGCTCTGGTAATTAACACGGCCGCGGATCGCTTCGACATATCTTTGTAGATCAGCATCCGGCAATTTGATGTCGAGCCGGGGAAGTGGATCGATCCCATCGATTCGCCCGGCTTTGTGAGCAAAGTGGGCAGCCAGGAAGCCGAGCCCGAAACATCCAACGCCGACTTCGAGAGAGCGCCCAACCGGCGTCTTCACATACCTGTCGAGTGGCCCAGCGATCTCGCTGTGCTCGACCAGTTCATAAAGTAGTCTCGAGACATTCGACGTGTCTTTGATCCAGTTGGCCATTTCATGGTCCTGGGCCTTTTGGAATGACTCGTCAGAGATGGACATGGTTAAGTCGCCGTGTTGTTGGAGATCAGGTAAAAGTTCAGGACGGTTGACCCGTTGTCGGCAAGGCTATGTCAGAGAAGGCTTCTCGGACTGTCTGGGCGAGCTGGAGTTGATACTCCTGAAGCGTCAGTCCAGATGCAACTTGTCTGGCCGCCTCACCCATCGAATGTCGAATTTCTTCGCTGACTGCCAATCTGCTGATCGCTTGGGCAATCGCTTCGGGATCTCGGACGGGAATCAGAACGCCCGTAATGCCGTCCTTCGTGGTTGATCCCGCATTGGGCGTTGCGACCACCGGTAATCCGTGAGCCATGGCCTCGTAGCAGACGTTGGCGGATCCTTCGGCCAGGGAGGCATGCAGGAGGACATCGGCGTTCTGGTATTCGCGGCTCATCTCGGAGCGAGGAACTGGGCCGGGGAACTCAATCTGGCAGCGGGACGGTGGGGTGAGAAACCGTTCTTTGATGACCGACATGTTGAGGCGGTTGGGGCCGACAAAACGGAAGTGAAACCGTGGATCATCGAGAAGTTTCGCCGCTTGCAGGACGTAAGGGATCCCTTTGCGAAGTTCGACCGTTCCTGCGATCAGGATGCGAATCTGGCTGTTGTTTGCAGTCGGGGCACGGGGCACGGTCTTGCCAGAGTATCCCCAGCGGGCGACGCGGCACTTGGACCGATCGACACCGACTTCGGCCAGCGTTTCTGCAACGTACTCCGATCCACAGAGAATCAGGTCGGCCAGGCTCCATTCGCGACGTTCGCGGGAGATCAATTCGTCAGGTGAGTCAGAGGTGTGTTCCACAAGTTCCAGGTTCGGGAATCTCTGGCGCTCTTCGGTGAGCAGCTGTTCGACAACCTCCAGCGGGGCAATCGTCATGTCGAGTATGCACTTCAACCCCTTGGCTTTGGCTCCTTCGAAGATCTCTACAGCTGCGCCGTTGAATGCGTAGACCGCATCGGCCTTCCCGAAACCACGACGAACGACATCGTGACCAAAAGCCTCGTTCTGTGCGACCCAGCGGGCGTACTGACCAAGGTGTTTGGACCGCTGGCGGCTTTTCCACATCGCCCAGGGCGAGGACCACAGGCATGTCACTTTGTCGTCTGTCACTCCCGGGTGAGTACGCCCTTGCAAGGATTTCCAGCCGGGCAGTCGCATGTCAGGCTTCAAGACTGTACCCAACGCTCGCAACCAGGGGGCTGCCATGCTGACATCGGTATACAGACCGGCAAGCATGCCCGCCTGTTGCAAGGCAGCAGGGACCGCGTAATGGCGGCGGGCTCCAATTTGGGTGACGAGGACTTGCAAGGGGGAAGTTGTCAGTTGAGAGTGGTCAGGCAAACGGCCATCAATTCTGGGGCTTGGTGGCGCGGACGTAGATGCTGAAGGGGACTTTGGGGTTGGGTCCGTCGAGCAGAGCAAAGGGGGCCAGCATAAAGAACAGTGGGATGCCGAGCTTCAATCCGCCCACGAGTTGGATATTCGTGATCTGGGTATTGCAGGCCTGACGAATCGGACCACCAAGCCCGATCGGTTCGGACAGCTGGAACCCGATCGGTTCGAGCAGGGCCTTGAACCCTTCATAGGTGTAGCCCGGTCGAACATGACCACCCGTCTCGTGGGGGTCGAGCGGATAATTGGCGTTGATGGGATGTACCGGGTTTGGGCAGCAGATGTGCAGCACTCCACCGGGCTTCAGAATCTTGTAGAAGTGGCGGCACACCTGTTCGTCGCCCTTGATGTGCTCCATGACTTCGCAGCAGATGATCTCGTCGAACTGGACTCCGATTTTGTCGATGTCATACAGGTTGTGATCACGGAATTCGAGTCGGTCCTCGGGGATGCCGTGGTACTCATTGAAGAACTTCTTGTCGCGGACCACTTCGTCTTTGATCGAGACGCCAAGGACTTTGTTCCCCATCCGGTAAGCTTGATAGGAGAGCATGCCGTTCCCACAGCCGGCATCCAGAACCAGTCTCTGTTCACCCGGCTTCGGGCGTCCGAAGAATTTCGGCAAGACTCGAAAACGCAGTCGCGCGTTCAGGTTCAGACCAGGAAAGAAAAGCCACTTGATTTGTTCACGAAACATCATGGTTGCAAGTCTTCAGCGATAGATGGTGTGTGATTCTGGCTGATACGGACAGTCAGTCATCGACGAGACGCAGTTTGGTTTGGAACGCTCAAGGCTGGGGATGTGTGACTTGGTGAGGACTCGGAGTGAGTGTCAGAGTTCGCAGTTCTTCGAGTTTAACCAGCATGTGAATCTCATGCGTGAGCCGCAACAGGCAGAACATCAGGCCGGCGTATCCATCCAGGAATCCCCGTTTCCAGAAATACAGGTACATGAACCCGATCAGCGGACGGAAGGGGAGTCTCGCAGCGATCCGCTTCATGCAACGGGTGCGGACGATGCGATCGCGACTTCGCAAATCACGCAGGGCCACAGGCTGCCGACGCAATTCGAGAATGTGGCCGATCTCTTCGCTGGAGTATCGATTGTGGCGGGCGATCCAGTGGGCGACCCCCTGGCTGAACCCATAGTGGTCGTAGGGCTCTTGGAGATATTCCAGTCGACCGGTCGAGACTTCCTTCTGTCCATGTCCCATCTTCTCATAACGCACTTCACCGCGTTTAAGCAGTCGCAATTGCCAGGTCGGAAACCGTGTACAGCGTTTGATCCAGCGTCCGAGAAAGTAGTTTCGGTAGCAAAGGTAGTAGCCAGCCACGTCGGTGTGACTGCCGGCCACTCTCTGGATCGAGGCGGCCAGTTCCGGGGTACAACGTTCGTCCGCGTCGAGAAACAGGATCCAGTGGTGTCGAGGCTCGGTCTCATCGAGAGCCCAGTTGCGCTGGTCACCAAAGTCTTTGAACGGATGTTGAAAGATGCGAGTGCTTGTGCGTGTCTCCAGTGCGGCCTGCACAGTGGCGTCGGTACTGCCTGAGTCGACAATGATCACATCATCGACCCAGTCGAGTGACCGCACGCAATCACGGATGTTGCGCTCCTCGTTATGTGTCAGTATGATGGCTGTGACGGGG
>CANJZR010000184.1 GCA_947479075.1 Planctomycetaceae bacterium | reverse complement strand
TTGCTGGATGCGGCGCGGCGATCACTCACTCGAAAGCGGACCGTCGAGCTGCAGTTTGAATCGACCTCGGAACGCAGCCAGTTCAAGACACACATGACAGCTGTGGGATGCAGCTTGCTGCTGCTGACGATGTTCGGGCTGATCGGATTGCTCTTTGCCGGGCGGATGCTGGACCCTCGTGATACTCAGCAGAAGCAGTCGGAAACCGCTGGCTTTGTACTGACCGCTGCGGACTTCGATGGCACGCAATTGAATTCATACGGTCGGGAGAAGATGTTTGAAATCGTCGACAACTTTCAGCGGCGCTCGGCGACTGTCCTGATCGATGGTCAACCCGACGCAGCTGAGTCATTGCAGCGGCGGGCCACGGTTGTGCAGGAACTGGGGAATGCTCAACTGCCGGGTGCGGAGGTCCGGACTCTGATCCGTCCGCTGCAGGGCGTGTGGTTCAAGCGGGCGATGCTGCTGGCCTGGATCGTGCTGTTCCTCCCCCTCGGGATTATGTTGGCGATTCAGGTGTTGATCGGAGTGACGCCCGGGTCTGATACGACCTCACGCCGTAAGGCGGTCTCTTCCGATGGCGAATAAGCGGGACACCGGCGATGGCATCCTCCGGACAGAAAACCGGAAGAATCCGTAAATCTTGACTCCCTGGCCCTTCGCAATTGCTGCTGCGACGTTTCAGACGATACAATTCATGAGTGAATGTTGATCCGTCGCTCGGCACTCAGTTCCAGAGAAGGATGTGGTGAAACGTCTATGTCGTCCATTCTCCATCATCCCGTGTTGACGCGGAGGCACGCTGTCCAGGCGGGGACGCTGGGTCTGTTGGGGCTGTCGACTGCTCAATTGGCAGAGCTCCGGGCCAACGACAGCACTGGGAAGACGACTCCCATCCGGTCGGTGATTTATCTGTTCCTCTCCGGGGGATTGGGCCAGCTCGACAGCTTCGACATGAAGCCCGACGCTCCCGACCAGATCCGCGGCGAGTTCAACCCGATCAGCACCAGAACACCTGGTCTGCAGATCGTCGAGCACCTGCCCCAGCTGGCTCAACGCAGCGAAAAGTGGTCGCTGATTCGCTCGATGACTCATTCGACGAATGACCACTCACTGGGGCATCTGGTCATGCTGGCGGGGCGGTCCAAAGCTCCTCCGACGTTCAACGGTGAAAAACCGATGCCCGAGGACTGGCCATCGATCGCTGCCATCGCCGGGGATCGCCTGGCGGAGCGGAACGGACTGCCCCCAGCTGCTGTGCTGCCCGAACGCTTAATCCATCGCAGCGGACGAGTGATTCCCGGACAGTTTGCCGGAGAGATGGGACGTCGACGTGATCCCTGGTTCATTGAAGCCAGTCCGTTCAACTCCGTCAGCTATGGTGCGTATCCGGAGTACGAATTCCACCACGCGACGGGAGCGGTGAAGACACCCTCACTGAAGTTCCAGGCCCCGAATCTCAACCTTCCCGATCAGATGCTGACCAGCCGGATGGACCGTCGGCTGGATATGTTGCGGATGCTGGAGGAGCAACGTCACGTGCTCGACACGTCAGCGACCGTGGGGGCATTTTCCCAGTATCGTGAGGCGGCGGTATCGCTCCTGCTCGACCCGAAGGTGAAGTCGGCGTTTGATGTGACGCAGGCCGAGCCCGCCATTCAGGATCGATATGGACGCAATTCATTCGGCTGGTCGTGTCTGATGGCTCGTCGGCTGGTAAAAGCGGGCGTCGGGCTGGTGCAGGTGAATCTCGGGAACAATGAAGTGTGGGATACACACGGCAACGCCTTCCCGAACCTGAAGAATTTCCTGTATCCGCCGACCGACAAAGCGGTGTCGGCTCTGCTCGACGATCTCGCGGAGACGGGAGAACTCGACAGCACGATGATCGTGATGGCTGGCGAGTTCGGCCGTACGCCCAAGGTCTCGCATCTCCCCGCTCACTATAGCCTGCCCGGACGCGACCACTGGGGCGGTGCGCAAAGCGTGCTGATCGCCGGTGGGGGGATCGCCGGTGGGCGTGTCTATGGGGCGACTGACAAGATCGGTGCCTATCCGACCGCCGACCCGGTCAGTCCGGAAACGTTTGCCGCGACGATCTATGACCGTCTGGGTATCCCGCACGACGCCCTCTGGCACGACGACCAGGGACGCCCACATTCGGTGTACTACAGCGAACCGCTGAGTGCGTTGTACATCTAGAACTGGCCGTGCATAGACGGATCAACAATTGATGATTGACTGGCGTTGGTAACAGGCCAGACCATCAACCCGATCCCACGGCTGTGACTTCCTGCCTCCATATCTTCTTGCTTCTCTTCGTTTCCTTTTGTTCAAATCTTCTGCCTGCAGCGGGTTGTTCACGGAGTTTTGAACAGAAGAAAACGAAGGAAAGCAAGGAATGCAAAGAGGTTGTGCATTTTACAGTGAGTGTTGGCCGGTAGGCGAGGGCGGGGAATGAAGTGCGAAGGGCAGCTGGGTGATGCGATGTCGGCGGTGACGGGGTATGAGGCTGAGTGGCCGTTGTAACCGACAAATTCCCTAGAAATTCCCCCACAGGGCCTCGGGGTGGCGGTCTCGAAAGAGTCTGTGATTTTCTGAAAAGAGATCTGTAAATCTCCGCAAGATGTGGTTTAATGGGTACGTGAAGTTGCTTCGGCAGTTTCGCAGGGGCAGGCATCCGGTTCAAACTCAAGTACTTCACAGTGCAGTAGTTACCATCCTGCTCTTCCCCGCTTCTTCCACAGCCACCCCCGGGGCATGAAACCTGGGTGAATTCCAACCAAGAACTTACTTGAGATCGCGGAGTCGTTCTCACGTCAGACCTCGCCAAAGGTCCTCGTGGAATGTGCGCTTTCAATGAGTTCCGTTTTCCCCCGAGCACAGGAGGTTGCAACGGGTTGAACGACAAAAGACCGGTGCCATGTCAACGACGATTGCTCCACTGATGGCGATTCCTCAAGCGAAGTTCGCCCGCCTCCTCCCCAATTCTCCGCTGCCACGTTATACCCACGTG
This sequence comes from Planctomycetaceae bacterium, assembly GCA_947479075.1. Lineage (GTDB taxonomy): Bacteria > Planctomycetota > Planctomycetia > Planctomycetales > Planctomycetaceae > TH-plancto1. The sequence continues at coordinate 4,441 of CANJZR010000184.1, read as the reverse complement.
CCTGGCTCGGGCACGCCACATCCGTATCGTGATCCACGCGGCCATAGCTATAACCAGCGTCCCATGAACCCCAAGCCGCTCACGCCTGATCGCTGGGCGGAGAATCGGTCTTACCTGCTGGGGCTCGATTACTTCAATCTGGGCTTCTACTGGGAAGCTCACGATGAATGGGATCGCCTCTGGCGCAGCACCGGAGCTGAGTCACTCGTCGGTCGGTTCCTGAAGGGCCTCGTCAAGATGGCCGCCGCCGGGATCAAGGTTCGCGAAGAGAGCATCCATGGCGTGCGTCGTCATGCTGCCTCGGCGGGCGAAGTCTTCGCCGATGTCGCTGCAGAATCGGACCTCGACAAGTATTGCGGTCTCGACTTCACGCTCCTGCAGTTCGCAGCTGACCGTGCTGCCCAGCTGCGATATCCCAGCGAGCTGGAACTGGGGCGTCCGCTGCGGGTCTTCCCGTTCCTGCTGATGCCCGAGCCGCTGCCACTGATGTAGTTGGCTGTTCGGTCTGAATCTGAATTTTTGCGCCGTCGTTCAATAGCGCTCATGGAACGGCGGCGTTTTTTATTGGAGCAACAGAACGGTGACTATCGCTTTCCCTGGGCTTTGATGCGTTTGAGTTCTGCTGCCTCGGGCATCTCTTTGTAATAGGGGTCGAGGGGGTAGCAGCCCGAGATGATCCCATTGCGGGGGGCGGTGGTGCAGTCGCTGAACGTACGGCAGATCTTTTTGTCGGCGGCGTAGTTCTTCCCCTCGAGGACCTTGGCGGGGAGTTGCCAGTCGCTGAGAACAAGTCGCCCGAGGCCCACGCTATCGACCCAGCCGTCGCGAACAACGGCCTGGGCCACATGGGGCAAGTACTCCTGGAAGTACGTGTATGCAGTGCCCACAAACAGAGGAGCATTGTCCGCAGTGAAGGATCGTCGCACATCCCGGACGGCCTGGATCTGGCGCACGCACCCGATGAGAGGGTCTTCCGGCGGTGAGTACCCGTCCGACGGTGGATAGATTGCCGGACGCTGAACATGCGGGTTGTAGTACGGCGACCCCGCGGTCAGATTCCACAGCTCGACCCCATGCTCTCGCCACAGCTGATCGATGAGAGCGATCGGCTCGCGCAAGTCGATCTCCAACGGGTTCTGACGATTGGCTCCGAAGACGGGATAGAGCGGCGAATCTGTCGTGACCGCAATCCCGGGCCCGAGCTTAGCGGGCGTCGACAAAGCCGGATCGGGACGGTAGGCGAACGTGTCCCACAGCGAGAGACGAATTCCGATCTCCAGCCCCGGGCACTCCGAACGCACCGCTGAGACGAGTTCGCGTATGAAGCGAGTTCGTCCCGCGAAGTCACCCCCGTAATCGCCGGGTCGATCGAACGCCGACAGGAACTCATGCCCCAGATACCCATGGCAGCACTTCAGGTCGACAAAGCCAAAACCAGCCGCCTGAGCCGCCTTCACGCTCACGACATACGCTGCGATCAGCTCGCGAATCTCGCCATCAGTCCACACGCAGCTGTCATCGTCGGCTTTGATCCCTACCCGGGCATCGAGGACCGGGTGGTGGTAGGCCACGCGTGGCTCGAACCGGTCCGAGCGATTCGGTTTGCAGAACCGGCCCGAGTGAGTCAGCTGCAACCCGATCAGCAGATCGTCAGTTGATCCCGGACCGAACGCCTCCGTATGGGCATTTCGTGCCGTCGTGATGAGTTCATGCAGCGAGGCGACGTTTTCCGGGCGATAGCACAGCTGTCGTGGGTTCGCACGGCCGTCGGGCCGCACGGCGAACGCCTCGCCGCCCCATAGCAGCTTGGCTCCCGAGAGGCCGAAATTCCGCCAGCGCCGTAGTGTATGCTCGCTCGGCTGCCCACCCGGCGTGCCGTCCCACCCCTCCATCGGATGAATGCACCAGCGGTTACCAATCCGGAGTTTTCCGACCGTCAACGGATCGGCCAGCGGCGTTCCTTCCGCAGCGGAGAGTGGCCGGTCATCGACGGGCAGTTCCAGTCCCATCGAAGCCAACGCCTGACGAAAATCGTCGACCGATTTCAGAGTTGGAATGCGGAGTGGTGGGGTCATGCGAGGCCTGCTGAATTACTGCACCCAGCTTCGGGTACGGAGCCAGTCTTCGAGCCGCTTCGGCCAGGAGGAGACGGTGTGTGCGCCAGGCCGCATGCCGTAACCATGGCCTCCGCTGGGGTAGATGTGCAGTTCAGCGTTCACCTTGGCCCGCTTGAGTGCCAGGAAGTACTGAACGCTGTTGTCCGCCGGTATGCCATCGTCATAGGCATGGGCCAGAAACGCGGGTGGAGTCTTCTCGTTCACCGCGATCAGCGGTGTGAGTGCCGTCAATTCCGGCGTCACGAGGTAGGCGGGATAGATCAGGACCGTGAAGTCGGGACGCCCGCTGACCTTGTCGATGTCATCGATTGCGGGATAGCTCAGCGAGTCGTGGTTCGTCGAGGTCCACGCCGCCAGATGTCCCCCGGCCGAGAATCCCATGAGCCCGATCTTCGCGGGATCAAGCTTCCATTCGGTGACCTTGCTGCGGACCAGTCGGACAGCTCGCTGCGCATCCTGCAAGGCGGCGACTGGCGGATCGCCTTTGGGTTCCCCATTGCGGCGGGGAACGCGGTACTTGAGCACGATCCCGGTCACGCCCAGCGTGTTCAGCCACTCGGCGACTTCGGTCCCCTCCTTGTCCCAAGCGAGGATGTTGTAGGCCCCGCCCGGACAGATGATGATGGCTGTCCCGTTCGCCTTGTCTTCGGCAGGACGATAGACCGAAAGGGTCGGGACCGTCACGTTGCTGATGCGAGTGGTCGTAGGATCTTCGCCCGGACGACCAACCACAGCTGTCTCTTCACCGATGCCACTCGGTTCCCCGGGGGCAGCTGCGGGCCAGACGTTCAGGACTTGCGATGGTTCCCCAGCGTCAGCCGGAACTGCCCTCACCACGAGCCCGAAAGCACAGATCCAGACGATGAAACAACGCATCGAGCAGGCCTTTCTGAGACGGTGGCAAACGACACCAACCCGAAGCGTGAGCGAGGGAGAGTGTCTCGGTGCGGTGAGCCTGCATTGGCATATCATGCCCCAACCACATCATCCGCAGGCGATTGTGAGTCGATACCCACTCGCCCTCGCTCACGCTTCGGGTTGGTGAGCAGGGGCGCTGAGAGCGGGTTCGGAGTTCCCCTTCAGACCGGACAGACAAGAATGTCTGTCCCACTGCGGAGTTCCCTGAAACAGACATTCCAGTCAGGTCGATTCGATTTCAGCGTGATGAAGACACGTGAACCCGCTTTAGTACGCCTTGATTTCGGCGGAGAAGCCGCAGGACTTGTGCGTGCCGTCGCAGAAGGGCCGCTTCTGAGATTTGTCGCAGCGGCAGAGAGCATACGTCTCTTTTCCGGCGAGGTTGTATTCATTGCCTTCGTGGTCGCACAGCTTGGCGGGACCTTGAATAAGCAAGGGGCCATGCAGGCGGGTGGTGATGCGAACTTCAGTCATGGGGGACCTTCTACAAGCAGCGACATGCGCCACCCAGCGAGCGATGGCCGGGCAGGGCGAGACAACAAAACGTGATCGACTACGGCTTGGCAGTCGCCGCGGGCGGGGCTGGCTGAAAGACGGCGACGATCTTGGACCACTCGGCCCAGGTGGTAATCATCGCGATCACAGTGAAGAAACACCCGCCCAGAATCAGACCCACCTTGGGGAACCATTTGGGCTGGAGCGGACTCGGCATCAATGTCCGGTTCACAACCAGAGCGTGGAAACAGCTGAAGCCGAGCGCGTAGTTATACATCATCGTTGAGAAGACGAGCAGTGCGTCCCCCTTGAGGAAGCACAGCATCCCAATCCCCATCAGGAGATAAACGACCATCACCCCGAAGTAGAGCTTGCCGATGTCTTTCGGATCCCATTTTCGCAGACGCGGGCTGGCAGTCCAGAACACGTCCACCCAGCGCCGCAACACTCCGTCGGCAGTCGAGGCCATGCTGGTGGCCAGCACGAGGAAGCCGCAAAACAGAGTCAGGTGCCAGAAGAAGTTCCCCAGTGTTTCACCGAAGCGACCCTGGACCGCGTCGGCCACCCCCTGAGCGGTCATTCCCGCCACGAGCCATTTGTCGTTCGGGACGGAGCCCTTCTGCAGGAACTGGATCGACAGCATGCTGGGCATCGCCAGACCGACAAAGCACGCGGGCACCCATAACATCCACTGCTCGCGGCGAATATGCTTGAGCCAGCGTCGCCAGCGGGGCATCGCTTCTTCAGTCACCTGGAACACACATCCCTCGTGAGAGAGCGTGATCTCCTGCCCCCCGACAATGCTGGGAATCGCTCCCACATGCGACCCCATGCCCCAGCCTTGTTCACGGGTGTAGTTGCTGACCGGAGTGTTGGTCAGTCCACCGTTCCCGGCGAGAGCGGCCATGGCG
>CANJZR010000183.1 GCA_947479075.1 Planctomycetaceae bacterium | reverse complement strand
TCCCGCACGGCGTGCAACGCGGGACCGAAGCTGACCTCGTACTGCAGGGTGGCAACCTGCAGGATGCCGAGGAGCTGCTGATTTACGATCCGGGCCTTTCGGTGGTGAAGCTGGAAGTCCCGGCTGACGCGAATGGAGCCACCGTCAAGGTCCGCGTCAAAGCGGAAGCCAATGCCCCGATTGGATCGTTCCGTTGCCGCTTACGTACCAAGAGCGGTCTGACGAACCTGTTGAATATCTATGTCGGCCCGCTGCCGATGGCCGAAGAGGTCGAGCCGAACTCCGAGTTCACCACACCCCAGGCCGTCGCCAACAACAACTGTGTCCATGGACGCATTGATAGCGAAGATGTCGACTACTACATCGTCGACTGCAAGAAGGGGGAACGGCTGACCGCCGAAGCTTACGGAATCCGCCTCGGCTTCTCGTCGTGGGGAAACTTCTTTGATCCCTACGTCGCGATCCTGAACTCCGCTCGTTTTGAGCTGGCCACCAGTGACGACGCCGCTCTGGCCTGGAACGATGGTGTCGCGTCTTGCGTGATTCCGGAAGACGGAAAGTACATCGTCCAGATTCGCGATGCGTCCTACCTGGGCGATGGCAAGGCCTACTACCTGCTCAACATCGGCACGAATCCCCGTCCCAGCGGCATCGTTCCCTCTGGTGGCAAGCCGGGTGAAACGGTGAAGGTGAAGTTCCTCGGCGACGTGGCGGGAGTCTACGAACAAGACATCACCATTCCGGCCAACGCCCCCGAAGACTTTGCCATTGATGTCACCGATGCGACGGGCACAGCGGCATCGCCCATGCGGTTCCGCGTCTCTCCTCTGACGAATGTGGTGGAAGCTGAGAACAACAATGCCATAACAGGCCTGACGGCGGTTGAAGCTCCGGCCGCCTTCAACGGTGTGCTGGAGGCAAAGGGCGATCAGGACTACTTCAAGTTCACCGCCAAGCAGGGTCAGGTCTTTGAGGTCGAACTCTACGGCCGTCGCTTGCGGTCCTCGATCGATGCCGTGATGTATGTCTGCGACGCCAATGGAACCGGACTCGTCGGAAATGACGACAGTCGCGGGCCCGACAGCTATATCCGCTGGCAGTGTCCGGCTGACGGCGAGTACTCGATTCTCGTTCAGGACCACCTGAAGGGCGGCGGGCCGAGCTACACCTACCGTGTTGAGATGCAACCAGTAGTGCCGAAGACCTCCGCCGGAACAGTGGAGTTCTCCCGGTATGTGGCTCCCCAGCTGATCGTCCCGCAGGGAGGTGGCGTGGGAGTTCAGGTGAGTATCGCTCGCCAGGACTACGGCGGCCCCGCGAACTTCAAAAGCGATGAACTCCCCGCCGGGGTAAGCATCGAATGCCCGTCGATGTGGCGCGGCGGATCGGTCATGCCTCTCGTTCTCTACGCAGCTCCCGATGCTCCGCTGGCTGGCAAGTACTCGAAGATCCTGACGTACCTCGACGACCCCAATCAGCCCAATCTGAAGGTCGAAGGGCCTCTCAAGCAAAGCATTCTGATGGTGCTGGGCCAGAACCAGCAGACCGTCTGGACCGAAGAGCAGGACCGATTGCCCGTCGTGGTCACCGAGGCCGCTCCGTTCAAAGTGCGGATCGAACCTCCCAAGGTCCCGATCGTCCGCGGCGGTTCCTACAACCTGAAGGTCATCGCTGAGCGAGTCGGCGACTTTAAGGCTCCGATTCAGGTACTCTTCCTGCAGAACCCGCCGGGCGTCAGCTCCAGCGGATCGGTTTCGATCCCTGAAGGACAGAACGAAACTCTGATCCCCGTGAACGTGAACGGAGATGCTCCTGTTGGCGACTGGCCGATTGCAATCCGTGCCATCGCCACCGTCGGCAACGGCACGATCGAAAGCTGTACCCCCTTCGTTCCGATTCGGATTGAAGAGCAGTACATGACGCTCGAATTCTCCACCGCTGCCATGGAGCAGGGCCAGGAGATCCCGATGTTCGTGAAGGTGACCAAGCGGAAAGACTTCGAAGGCGAGGCTGTGGCCACGCTCTATGGCTTGCCTGCAAACACTACAGCTGAGCCGATCAAGGTCACCAAAGATACGGCTGAGTTCTCCTTCACGATCAAAGCGGCCGCCAATGCGCCCGCCGGAAACAATCAGAACCTGTTCGCTCAGATTCTGATTCCGGAGAATGGTGACACCGTCATTCATAACCTCGGAACCGGTCGGCTGCGAATCGATACGCCGCCGCCGCCCAAGCCGAATGAGCCAGCTCCGATGCCCGCAGCTGCGACTCCCGAACCGATGCCGGTGGCTGCAGCTCCGCCCAAGCCGCTTTCTCGACTGGAAATGTTGCGATTGCAGCAGAAGGAAAAGGCCGCCAAGGCCGCAGCCGGCGGTCAGTAGTGACACTGGCGGCGACAACCGCCAAACGCCACGCTGGATTCGCCTCCACTGCTTGCTGCCCGGTTGACACTCTCACACATTCCCTCATCCACGGTCTCCCTATGTTGACCCGAATTCTGAGTTGTTCGCTTCTGCTTCTATCCGCCGCTCCTCTCTGGGCTGCGGATCTGGCTGAACTGCGAGTCACCCCGCCCGACGTGAATCTGGCGACTGCACTGGATCGTCAGGGGATTGTCGTGCAGGCAGTCTTCACCGACGGAATCACCCGCGATGTGACCGATCTGGCGACCTGGACGCTGGCAAATCCCGCTCTCGTCCGCCGCGAAGGCAACACGCTGCATCCTGTGGCGGACGGCACGACCGAGCTGAAGATCGAATTCAACGGTCAGGCAAAGACATTGCCGGTGAAAGTCGAACAGGCCGCCGTCACACGTCCCATCAGCTTCAAGCTCGATGTGATGCCGGTCTTCATGAAGGCAGGCTGCAACACCGGCAGCTGCCACGGAGCCGCTCGCGGCAAGGACGGTTTCCGACTGTCGTTGTTCGGCTATGACGCGAATGGCGACCACACCCGGATCACGCGTGAGTTCCCCGGTCGCCGCGTCGACCTGGCGGTACCCGAGGCCAGCATGCTGGTCGAGAAGTCCGTCGGCGATGTGCCACATACCGGTGGCAAGCGATTCGAGAAGGACAGCGAACTCAATCAACAGCTGATCAAGTGGATCGCCGCTGGCACCCCGCTCGACCCTGCGAACATCCCGACTTGTACCGGGATTACAATTTACCCACAGAACGGCGTACTCGATGGCCCTGGCGAAACTCAACGAGTCACCGTGCGGGCCACTTACTCAGATGGCTCCGATCGGGATATCACCCACCTCGCCCTCTTCATGTCCAACAACGACACCTCGGCCTCGATCTCTCAGGCAGGAGTCGTGACAGCTGGGGCTCGTGGCGAAGCGTTCGTCATGGCCCGCTTCTCGACCTACACAGTCGGGTCGCAATACATCGTCCTGCCGAAGGGACTCGAGTATCAGGAAACTGCCCCCGAGCCCGTCAACTACGTCGACGAGTTCGTGGCCTCGAAGCTCAAGAAGCTGCGGATTCATCCGAGCGGACTGTGCAGCGACGAGGAGTTTCTGCGTCGTCTGTCGATCGACCTGACCGGTCTGCTGCCGAACACGGAAGAGTACGCGGCGTTCATGGCGGACGCCGATCCGAAGAAGCGTGAGAAGAAGATCGACGAACTCCTGGGCCGCAAGGAGTTCACCGAGATGTGGGTGTCGAAGTGGGCCGAATGGCTCATGATCCGTAGCACTCAGACGGTTTCCACCAAGTCGGTCGTGCTCTACTACCAATGGCTCGTCGAGCAGATCTCGAACAACGTCCCACTCGACAAAATGGTCCAGGACCTGCTATCCGCCAGTGGAGGGACCTTCAAGGTTCCACAGACCAACTACTACCAGTTGGAACAGGACCGTCTGAAGATCGCAGAGAACACGGCCCAGATCTTCATGGGAATGCGGATTCAGTGTGCCCAGTGCCACAACCATCCGTTCGACCGCTGGACCCAGGACGACTACTACAACTTCGCAGCCCTCTTCGCTCAGGTCGGTCGGAAGACGAGCGAAGATTCCCGCGAGCAGATCATCTTCAACGCCGGCGGCGGCGAAGTGCAGCATCCCGTGACCGGAGCCAACGCGGTCCCGACCTTCCTGGGTGGTGGCCCTGCCGACCTGACCGGGGGCGTTGATCGCCGCGCGGCACTGGGGAAATGGCTTGCCTCTCCAGCGAATCCCTATTTCGCCCAGAACTTCTCGAATCGCATCTGGCATCACTTCTTCGGCGTCGGCATTGTGGAGCCCGTCGACGATGTCCGTGTGTCGAATCCCGCCTCGAACCCGGAACTTCTGGCAGAACTGGCCAAGCGGTTCACGGAATCGAACTACAACTTCAAGGGTCTGGTTCGCGACATCTGCATGTCGAAGGCCTACCAGCGCTCGACGCAGCGCAACGAAAGCAATTCGAGCGATGAGCTGAACTTTGCACATCAGACGATCCGCCGCATCAAGGCCGAATCGATGCTCGATATCATCAGCCAGGTGACTATCACCAAGGACAAGTTCGCTGGGCTGCCACTCGGATCGCGAGCAGTCCAGATCGCCAACGGCGCGACATCGGATTACTTCCTCACGACCTTCGGTCGGGCGACTCGCGAAACCGCCTGCTCGTGCGAAGTGAAGATGGAGCCCACACTGTCGCAGGCCCTCCACTTGATGAATGGTGATGTCATCAATGCCAAGATGGCCCAGGGCGGAGTCATCAAGTCCATGCAGGACAAAGGGCTGACGCCGCTCCAGATCGTCGAACAGCTCTACATCACGTGTCTGACTCGCAAACCGACCGAGCAGGAGGTCGCCGCTCTCACCCCGCTCTTCGCAGAGGGCAGCGACATCAACCGATCGCTGGATGATGTCTACTGGGCATTGCTCAACAGCCGCGAATTCCTGTTCAACCACTGACAGAGGTTGAGAGGCCGGATCGAAGGCGAACCCGCGGTAAGGGACAACGATCCCGCCGCGAGATCACCACTCTCCGACCTCTCCGAGTATGTTTCCTTGTCCCTTGGCACCCAGCCGAAGTCGATCATGCGTCACTTCTCCCTCGCGATTGCCGTTCTTCTGTTCACAGCTCCCGTCCTCGCTGAGGAACCTGCTGCGGAAAAGATCACGTACAACGATCACATCCTGCCGCTGTTCAAGCAGCGCTGCGGATCGTGCCACAATGCCAACGACCGCAAGGGGGGCCTGACCCTCGACAATTATGCGGGTACGATGCAGGGCGGCAGCTCGGGCGCCGTCGTCGAAGGGGGCGACTCCAGCGCGAGCTACCTGTTCAGCCTCGTCACGCACGAGTCCGAACCGAAGATGCCGCCCAACGCCGACAAGATGCCGCAAGCGGAACTGGACCTGATCAAGAAGTGGATCGACGGCGGCCTCCTTGAAACCTCAGGCAGCTCGGCCAAGATGAAGAAGAAGGCCAGCCTGGCCAAGATTGAAGTCTCCGGTGAGCGTCCCAAGGATGTCGCGATGCCCGTCGCCTATCTCGGCGATCCCATCGTGCAGAGTCCGACCCGCAACGCGGTGACCGCTCTGACCTGCAGCCCCTGGGCCCCATTGGCGGCGATCTCGGGCCATCGGCAGGTCACGCTCTACCACACCCAATCGTTTGAAGTGCTGGGCGTGCTTCCCTTCCCCGAAGGACAGCCTCAGGTGCTGAAGTTCAGCCGCGATGGTTCGCTGCTGATGGTGGGTGGTGGACGCGGCGGAGCCAGCGGCAAAGTGGTCGTCTATGACGTTAAAACCGGCGAACGAAAGGTCGAAGTCGGCGACGAATATGACTCCGTTCTCGCAGCAGACATCTCCTCCGACCTGACGATGATCGCTCTCGGTGGTCCCAAGCGGATGCTGCGGGTCTACTCGACCGAAACTGGTGAGTTGCTGTTTGAGAACAAGAAGCACAACGACTGGATCACCGCGATCGAGTTCAGCCCCGACAGCGTGCTCATCGCTTCGGGCGACCGCTCGAATGGCCTGCTCGTGTGGGAATCGTCGACCGGCAAGGAGTTCTACAACCTCCTCGGTCACACCGGCATGATCACCGACATCAGCTGGCGCCCTGACAGCAACGTGGTGGCGACCTCCAGCGAAGACAACACGATCCGCCTGTGGGAAATGACCAATGGCACCGAAGTGAAGCGCTGGAACGCCCATGGCGGCTGTCTCGCGCTCGACTACACCCGGGATGGACGACTGGTCTCCAACGGTCGCGATGCGATCGTCCGACTGTGGAATGGTGACGGTGGACAGCTGAAGGAGTTCCCCGGTCAAACCGATCTGGGGATGGAAGTGGCATTCGACTCGGAGAGTGAGCGTGTCCTCGCGGGTGACTGGAACGGCATGGTCCGGATCTGGAACGCGGCGGATGGGGCACTGCTGAACGAGTTCAACACAAACCCGCCCACGATTGATGCCGTGATCGCCGCCACTGAGCAGTCTCTGGGCGGAGCTGCAGGCGAACTGACCCAGGCCTCGACTCAACTGGCCGCACTCGCAAAAGCTCTCGAAGAACGGAAAGCAGCCGCTGAGACCGCAGCGTCTCAGCTGGCCACCGTGACCAACAAGGCCCAAACAGTTGCCGTTGAGAAGACCAACGCCGAGAAAACGCTGGCCGAGAAGAAGGCCGACATGCAGAAGGCCGAAGAGTCGTTGAAAGCCGCCATCGCCGCTCTGGAAGCGGCCAAGGCGGCCCTGGAAAAGGCCAACGCCGATCAGCTGGCTGCGAACACGACCAAAAAGGCTGCGGAAGACGGCATTACTGTTGCCAAGACAGCTGCCGAGAAGGCTGCGGAAGCCGAGAAGTTGCTGGCCGAGGAAATGGCCAAAGCGAAAGCGGCAGCCGAAAAAGCGGCAGCCGAAGCACCAGCCAAGCCCGAAGAGCAGAAGGCGATGGCGGATTACGATGCAGCTGCCAAGGCCGCCCAAGCGAAAGCTGACGCCGCCAAGACCAAGCTGGAACGATTAAAGGCCCTGAAGGCTCTCCCGAAGCCAGCACCTGCTGTAGAACCGGCGGCTCCTGCAGCCCCCGCAGCGGAGACACCAGCGGCACCTGCGACTCCGTGAATTTGAGTGGGCTCTCGTCAACACGTGATCGTGACAGACAGGAATGTCTGTCCTACTGGCTGATGGAGCTCACGGCGAGTTTCCGTGTGGCTCACCCGGATGGTGCGGCTCAAGTGTTGGCGGCTGGTAGGTGCCCAAACGCATCTGCTCGAAGATCTCTGGGGCACTGGCATATTGCCGGGCATCGATCAGGCCAATCACTCCACTCTTCATGAGTGACATCAGCGACACCTCGAAGATCGATGACTTCGACAGGTGCTGCTGCATCCCTTCGCGGATCCCCAGCGTGTCGCCCGCCAGAATGCACTCATTGATGTGTTGAGTATCGTTGAACAGAAACTCGATCGCGGGCACGCGACCGCCACCCATCTTCGGAACCAGCCGCTGACACATGACACAACGGATCGCATCTCGCAGCTGGAGTTTCACCAGATCGCGTTCCGATGGGTCGAAGAAGCTGACGATGCGGTTC
>CANJZR010000182.1 GCA_947479075.1 Planctomycetaceae bacterium | reverse complement strand
GCTTGTTCCTCCACATGCCGTGCGTCCGCTGCTCCCGGAAAACCTCGAGGGTTCGGGATGTTGACCGGATGCAGCGGGTCAGCCAGATAGCTGACCACCCCGTCGGGCTCTGTCGGCCCATTCGTGGTCAGGCCTTTATCGAGGTGCAGGTAATACGATGTCGGCGTGCTGTCGATCGGCCAGTCATTCGCCTCGCGCCAGACGTTTCCCGGAGCCTCCGGCTCACCGACCGCCCCCATGACGTAGTACTGTACTGCGGGGTCGCGATCGACCTGGTTGTCCTGCCCCTTGAGCCAGTAATTGAACCAGCGGACGATGTGTGACTCCGCGTCAAACTTCGCATTCACGGGGAATGTCAGCTCATTGGTGACATTCGTGTTCTTCCCTTGATACCCCCCGTGCAGCCACGGCCCGATGAGCAGTTGTTGTTGCCCGCGTGACTGCAGACCCGCCCGATGCTGTCGCCCGCGATAACTCTCAATCGATCCCACGTTCATGAAGTCGAACCAACTCCCGATCGTAAAGCAGGGAACGTTCATCTTGTCGAAGTGCCGCGAGCAATCCTCGTCCTTCCAGTAGTCATCAAAGGTCGGGTGCTTGAACCACTCGTCGAGAAGCGCATCGTTGTGAGCTGGTTCCCGGCAGACAGCTCCCATCCCTTTGAACCGCACCGGGCGAGTCGTGCCCCCGATGCGATATCCCTCATGATACAAGCTCAGCCCCGTATCAATCATGTACTGTGCCGTCAGATGCGGAGGCTGAGTCACAGCCAGAAAGTTCTGCGCGAACCCCGCCTGCGAGCTGCCCACGGTACCGATCTTGCCGGTTGACCAGGGCTGGGCGGCGAGCCACTCGACGGTGTCATAGCCATCCTGGAGTGCCCCCCAGCCGAGGGCTCGATATCCGACCCAGGTGCCTTCTGAGAGTGCAGATCCGCGGAAGTTTTGCCCGCAGACCACAAACCCCGCCTTCGCCAGCCGGGCAAACGTCTGCCGTGTCCCTGCACCTTTGAGGTCCGCATACCGCTGCTCATAAATCACCGGGTACATTCCTTCTTCGGGAGGAAAGTACAGATACGCTGACAGCTTCGTCCCATCCCGCATCGGGATCATCACATGCTCTTCACGCACCCCATACAGGTCGACGTCAGCTGCGGACAGGCTCGATGCCATCGCCGCGATGATCAACAAACACCACGTACCAATTCGGCGAAACATCGACCGCATGCGAACTCTCCCGATCAAAGTCCCCGTCCACAAATCGAACGGAAGTCAAACTGTTGATAAGAAGGCCTCCCCGGGAAGTCAATCGTCGATACTGAATCTCCAAATAATACGAGTGGTTCACTTACCATAAAAAACAAAAAAAGCTGCGGACCGGAGAACCGATCTGCAGCTTCGAAAATCCAACCCTCGACCTGTATGGCTCAGCAGGATGCTTTGCGAAAAAGGCGAGAGACAGGTCGTGTCTAGCACGTACCTTGGCGTCTCCGGCCAACGCGTTTTGTTGGTCCTCCGGCACTAGGTGGCGAGCGGTTGGGTCATTCGCATTTGAACAGCGAAAGCTCACGCAGAACACGTCCTGCGTTCACCATCGCCTGTCGTGCTACATTGTAGACTCTGTCCAGAGACCACATAGCAACAACATTCTTCTTCGGCGAAATTTTACGAGAACTTTCGCACTCGCTCCATTTCGCGGGTGGAAAGTTACCGATCGCGATTGATCTCTGCCACCCCAGCTTTGCAAAACGATCGAAATGGAACGACCGCCACTGAAGTCGGCTCACCGATGGCATTTCCTCGCCGTCACTCTTTCGAGATTCCAGAGACTCTCAGTAGCTGTCAGCCCCCTGCTTCCGCTAACCTTCACAGCTTGCGGTCTTTTCAGGTTCCATTCTTTGCCTGACGCGCAGGAATGGCTGGCCGGAAATGTCTGTCCGAGGTGGGGTTCCCAACTCTGTGACGGACGAGACGAGGAGTTCTCGTCTCTCCGAAGGCCAGTGGCCCGAGCGATCGCCAGGGAGGCGTCAGTGTCGCTTGCGAAGTTGTTCGAGTCGAAATTCCGCGGAGACATCCGCTTTCGTGGGGCTGCGTACGTACAAGCGGAGCGAGTAGCAATTACTCGCGTCCTCTCGGACGAACTCTATGCCATCGTGCGTGATGGCGTGGAGTTCCACACCCAGCTGAGCCGCCAGAACGGCGAGCTGCGTATGTTCTGCAGCTGTGTCGGCGATGGCAACACCCGCGACCCGGCCTGTAAGCATTTGTGGGCCACGCTCCTGGCCGTTGACCAGGGTCAGCTGTTGAGCTCGCCCGCGCGACCGGGGAACGTTCCACCCTTCGTTCAAGAAGTCGTGCCTTCGCTGCTCGATACTCCGTTCGTCGATGAAGACGACCTGAGCAGTGACATCTATGTGCCATCGACATCCTCACGCAGCACGGCAACCGTCGCTCCCGCTACCGCGAAGGCTCCCGCTCAGCGTGCCGTCAATCTCCGCGACTGGGAACTCAAGCTGCGCGAGCTGCGTACGACGATGGCTCCCACCGCGTCGTCGGGCGAGTCAGCTGGCTCGCGCGAACGCGAAATCTTTTACGAGGTCGATGTCGAAGAGAGCCTCAAGTCCGAGATGCTCGTCATCCAGACATCACAACGCCAGATCCGGGCCAGCGGCCAGTGGGGCAAGCTCAAGCCCTTGAAGGTTCGCCCCGGCAAGCTGGAGGAAATCGAACACCAGGACGACCGCCAGATTCTGGCCTACCTCATCGGTGGCACGCCCGACCGGTCTGGCTGGTTCGCCCAGCAGGCCGAGTTCCAGTCAGCTTTGTTCCGTTATCGTCTGCCGTTTGAACTCTGCACGCTCTTGCTGCCGCTGATGTGTCGCACCGAACGGTTGCGATTTCTCGGCGATGAAGGCAAGTCGACTCCCTCACTTGCGTGGGACGAAGGTTCGCCCTGGACCCTGTGCATGGCACTCCGCCCCGAAGAGGGGAACGAGAAGTGGAAACTCGCCGGTGAGCTGCGCCGCGGCGAAGAGGTCATGACTCTGCAGGATATCCGCGTGATCGTCCCCGGTGGGCTGGTCATCTGGGGGAACAAGATCAGCCAGGTCGACGACTTTGGCGCGTTTGACTGGGTCCGCATGCTGCGGTCCGAGCAGAACATTTCTGTCGCAACGGCAGAGCAGAAGGAGCTCGTCGACCAGCTCCTCGACATGCCCACGCTGCCCCAGCTGGATCTGCCCGTCGAGCTGCGGCTGAACGAGATCCGAGCCACTCCCCGACCACACCTCACTCTCAAATCGCCACGCACCAAAGGCTGGCGTCATGAGCGCCTGACCGGTGTGGTTGAGTTTGAATACGAAGGAGCGGTCGTCCCTGGAGCGAGCTCGCAATGGGCCATCGTCCAGCGCGATCAGGGTCGCTGTCTGCTGCGTGATCGCGAAATCGAATCGGGCTCCTGGTCCCAGCTGAAGGAAGCGGGATTCCGCCGCCTGCTCGACCATCGCCAGACGCTGCACGATGTCGAAATTCCCGTCGGAGATCTGGCGAGTGCCGTTCGCAAGTTGATTCCAGCGGGCTGGAATGTGCGAGCTGACGGCAAGCAGATTCGTCAGGGATCGGCCCTGCAGTTCCGCGTCCGCACCGGGATCGACTGGTTCGAACTGGGTGGTGACGCCGATTTTGATGGTGTCAAAGCTTCGTTCCCGGAACTGCTCGCCGCACTCAAGCGGGGCGACAACACGATTCGCCTGGACGATGGCTCGCTCGGGATTCTGCCCGAAGACTGGCTGCAGCAGTACGGAATGCTCGCCGGGCTGGGGCAGGTCGAAGAAGACCATCTGCGATTCAGCGCGACCCAGGTCGGACTGCTGGATGCTCTGCTGGAGGATGAACCCTCCGTCGATGTCGATGCACAATTCCTGGAGATCCGGGACCGCTTGCGCAACTTTGCGGGCGTCGAATCGGGTATTGAGCCCACAGGCTTCATCGGCACGCTGCGTCCCTATCAGCGGGAAGGCCTCGGCTGGATGAAGTTCCTTCAGGACTTCCACTTTGGCGGATGTCTTGCGGACGACATGGGTCTCGGTAAAACCGTCCAGCTGCTCGCTCTGTTGCTGGAGCGAACTCGGACCGAGAAAGAGAAACGCCCGTCAATCATCATTGTGCCGAAGTCACTGATGTTTAACTGGGTTCAGGAAATCCAGCGTTTCACCCCGGAACTCAAGTACCTGGAGTACTCCGGGCTGCAGCGGGCCGAGTTGCGGGATCAGATCACAAAAGTCGATCTCGTGCTGACAACCTACGGCACGTTGCGTCGCGATGTCGTCGAACTCCGCGACATCCAGTTCGACTACGCCGTGCTCGACGAAGCCCAGACGATCAAGAACTCCACCTCGCAGGTGGCGAAGGCTTGCCGCCTGATCAAGGCGGAACACCGTCTGGCACTCAGCGGTACGCCCATCGAGAATCATCTCGGGGACCTCTGGTCGATCTTTGAGTTCCTCAACCCCGGGATGCTCGGTCGCAGCTCCGCGTTCCGTGTCAACGCTCTCGACGGCAAGGACTCGCAGTCGCGGCTGATGCTGGCCAAGGGCATTCGACCGTTTGTCCTGCGTCGTACCAAACGCGAGGTCGCGGCAGATCTTCCTGACAAGTTCGAGGAAACGATTTTTTGCCAGATGGGCAAACGGCAACGGGCGCTCTACAGCGAACTTCGCGAGCACTATCGCGACTCCCTGCTGGGCATGGTCAAGCAACAGGGCATGAACAAGTCGCGGATGCATGTGCTCGAGGCCCTACTTCGCTTGCGTCAGGCCGCCTGCCATCCCGCTCTGCTCGATCGCGAGACGAAGGAAGAAGCCTTCGCCAAGCTCGACGTGCTGCTTCCACAGATCGAAGAGCTGATCGAGGAAGGGCACAAGTCGCTCATCTTCTCGCAGTTCACCAGCATGCTGTCGATCGTGAAGGAACATCTCGACAAGCGCGGCATCCCGTACGTCTACCTCGACGGTAAGACTCGCAACCGCAAACAGGTCGTCGACCAGTTCCAGAACGATCCGAACACGATGGTCTTCCTCATCAGCCTCAAGGCTGGGGGCCTCGGTCTGAACCTGACTTCAGCTGAGTACGTGTTTCTGCTCGATCCGTGGTGGAATCCCGCCGTCGAAGCCCAGGCCATCGACCGCGCCCACCGTGTCGGCCAGACCCGTCAGGTCTTCGCCTATCGCCTGATCTGTAAGGACACCGTCGAAGAGAAGATTCTCGATCTGCAGAAGCAGAAGCGGGAACTCGCTGACGCCATCCTGGCTGCGGAAGAGGGATCGGTCCTGGAAAGTCTGACGGCAGAAGACCTTGAGAAGCTGCTGTCTTAAGGCGAGCCTCTCGATCTCGATTCGCGATCCAATCAGCGGGGGGAGAGCTGCTCCCGCTGAGTTGTTTCAGGCGGCAGACGCTCCCTCACAGCCGTGTGGCACTAAGAGCCTGACTGTTTCGGGTTCCTCTTTTCACCAGTCGAGGCCCCGACCGCGCAACGAAATGTCTATGGGAAGTGAGAGACCTCTCCTTCATCCTCAGGACATTTCATGCCTCTCAATTTGCCTGGTTCGGTCGTCCTCGGCCCGCAGAGTTCGGGGACTGCGGCTCCTGCATCGCTGACCGCTTATCTCGCATCGATTGGCAAAGCCTCCTGGTACGGCGGTTATCTGGCGGGGGTCAGCATGTTCTCCTCGAGCTCCGGGAGTGGCTCTGCCGTCACGACTGATGGGGCCACCGTCGGAAGCTGGCTGCCTTATCTTTCCGCAGGGGGATGGACTTCATTGTTCGGTCAGGGCAATAGCGCCAAAAAGCCTCGTTTCGGGACAAATCGGAACGGGAAGCCGGGTCTCTACGGCGATGCCGACATTCGAAATTGTACCCTCAACTCGAATACTGCACTGAATCTCAATTATACCGTCCTCATGTCCGCATGGGTGACGTTCGCATCTGGTGCGAGAGTCTTTTCACACTACACGAACAGTATGGAATTCGTATGTCCCGCATCCTCGACAGCCAGTCCGGTGATCTACACCTCGAGTACCGCCTACGCAGCCAGCGCAAGTAGTGTGATCCAGACAGTTCCCGTGAACTCGACCACGAGCGCATACCGAGTCGGTTGGTCCTCAACTGGTACGGGCCACTACAACAGCTCACCGGCGCTGTTCTCTGCGTCGAACAACACTTCGTATTCCAGCTCAACGATTCATGAGCTGTGGTTTGTTCCGTGGCTGACCCCCTCAGAGATCAGCATGGCTCTGACATTTCTGGCCTGAGTTCGCAGCTTCACGCCTCGTCACACGACCACCGTGAGCTCTCGCGCCGCCACGACACCGTTCCCAAGGACCCTCTCGATGCTGCTGCCCTCCTCCCGGTTCGACATTCCGTTTACCTGTATTGATTCGACTGGACTGCCGACCGCCCCCACTGGTACGCCGACAGCCACTCTCGTCAAGAACGGAGTCGACCAGAGCACGACTGTCACGGTCACCATGACCGGGGCTCAAGGAATCGCCACCTGTACGATTCCCGGTGACGCGGTTGCCGGTGATCGGTTCTACATCCGCATTTCCGCCGTCATCTCGGCGGTAACCTATGTCGTCGCCGGCCCGCCGGACTCCATCGAAAGTCCTAAGACGCTGACAACCGACTATGACCCCGCCAAGTCCTCGCCCCCGACCGCCGCCGCAAACGCCACCGCCGTCAGAACAGAGTTAAGCACCGAACTTGCGCGACTCGACGCCACGATCAGTTCACGATTGGCCGCAGACGCTTACACCGCTCCCCCTTCCCCCCCCACGATCGCCTCGCAGGTTCGTACCGAATTGAGTACCGAGCTCGCGAGAGTTGATGTCGCAGTCAGCTCACGACTCGCCGCCAACAGCTACTCAGCCCCCGGAACCATCCCAACTGCCAGTGCAATTGCCGCACAGGTTCGTATCGAACTGAGTACCGAACTCGCGAGAGTGGATGCGGCGATCAGCTCCCGACTGGCTGCCAGTAGCTATACCCCAGCTCCTTCGATCGACGGGCTGGCCACCAGCGACTCAATCAACAGCCTGGCGTCTTATGTCGAGACCCTTCCCGATGCCGCTCAGATCGCCGCAGTGATCCTGGTCGATCCGACCAAGAAGCTGCTGACGAACGACGAAGGATACGTGACATCGACCAATGACGGCGAAACAGGTGGCGGAGGTAACCAGTCAACGTTCATCATGCCCTTGCGGTCGACATCGATGGAACGAGTCCAGGCGAACCGCATCGATCTCTTCGTTCGAGAGCGAGTTCCCCTCACGATCTCGATCTACGATGCACAACAACAAGTGGTCGATTGCACCGGACTGGTGTGCACCCTCTTCATCGAGGGCGGCGTCGAGATCCCCGAGCTGACGCCATCTTCTGAGACGACCGGCGGAACCGCCAATCGTTATTCGTTTACTCCGCCCGAATCGCTCACGTCCGCCCCGGCGACACGCTGGTTCAGCCTGCGGGTCAGCGACACCACGCAACGCGT
>CANJZR010000181.1 GCA_947479075.1 Planctomycetaceae bacterium | reverse complement strand
GACAGCTGCGCCCGAGCTGGCGGATCTCAGCCAGGAATCGAAAGCGACGCAGGAGATGTACGGCCTCAACGACGACTGGCCGGGGACAAAGGCGTTCGGGCAAAGCTGTCTGCTGGCGCGGCGGCTGGTGGAGCGTGGCGTGCGGTTCGTGCAAGTCACCACTCCGGGCGGCAATGGCGACCGCTGGGATCAGCACACCGACCTGAAGGACGGCCACCAAAAGAACGCCCACTCGGTCGATCAGCCGATCACAGCCCTGCTCAAGGACCTGCGAGCCCGAGGACTGCTGGACGAAACGCTCGTGGTCTGGGGCGGGGAGTTCGGTCGAACTCCCTTCGCCCAGGGCTCGAACGGCCGCGACCACAACCCCTTTGGCTACACGATCTGGATGGCGGGCGGCGGCGTGAAGGGCGGGATGGCGTACGGCTCCACCGACGAATACGGCTACCACGCCATCGAGAACAAACTCGAGATGCACGACATGCACGCCACGATGCTGCACCTGCTCGGCATCGACCACACCCAGCTGACCTACCGCTTCGGTGGTCGGGATATGCGGCTCACAGATGTGTACGGCAACGTGATCCACGACATCATCGCGTAGGGCCCGCCCGCAATCTCACTTCGTTTTAATCTTCGAAATCCTCTTAATCTGTGGATCATTCGGCTCAACAGGTGGAAACAGGACTGATTCGATTCAACGAATTTCCAGAAAGGTTTGATCCACAGATTTCGCAGATTAAACAGATCAAGAATCAGAGAGACTTGTCCCCTCTTCTTCGTTCCCTTGCTTGTCTTATGTTCAAAACTCGCTTCTGATCACTTGTTACCACGAACGCGTCTTCTACTTTCGGCAGAATCATTGAACATAAGACAAGCAAGGAAACGCAGGGGAAACGTTCCGGCCAGGCGTCACATGATGTGTGGGATTCTCCGATATGTGCTGTAACCTGAGTGTGCCGTGTGGCGCAGGAAGTGGGCTCAAGGCTTCTCGTGATTGGGACCTGACAAACGGGCGGGTTGTGAGGCGTCTTGCAGCCATCCCATAATCGGTTCATGAACACTCCATCGCCTTTTCGTGTCGCCATCATCGGTGGCGGGATCAGTGGAATGACCGCAGCTCTCCGACTGGGTGAGCTGGCGAGTGAGTCCAGAACGCCGGTCGAAATCCACGTCTTCGAGGCGGCCCCCCAGCTGGGAGGGCTCGTCGCCAGCGAGCAGATCGGCGACTACCTGATCGAGCGTGGGGCGGACTCGTTCATTACGAACAAGCCCGCCGGTGTGAAATTGTGCCACAAGCTCGGCCTGGAAGCGGATCTGATCGGAACCGATGAGAAGAACCGTCGCTCGCTGATCCTGTCGCGCGGCAAGCCGGTTGTCACCCCCGAGGGGCTCAATCTCATCGCCCCAGGCAGCGCATGGTCGATTCTCAAGACCCCGATTCTCTCGCTGAAAGGGAAGCTGCGGGTTCTCTGCGAACCACTCATCCAGCGCCGGGCGGAAGATGGGGATGAGAGTCTGGCCTCATTCACGCGACGGCGACTCGGGCAGGAGATGCTCGACCGCATCGTGCAGCCCATGGTCGGGGGCATCTACACAGCTGACCCCGAGAAGCTGAGTCTCCAGGCCACTTTGCCCCGATTTCTGGAGATGGAACGCAAATACGGCAGCCTGTTCGAGGCCATGCAGGCGGGCGACGAACTGCTCGGCGGGGCCGACAAGACAACCAGCGGTGCCCGTTACGGCCTGTTTGCCTCACTGCGAAACGGAATGTCCCAGCTGATGCAGGCTCTCGAATCACGGGTCCGTTCAGTGACGCAGGTTCATACCCAGGCTCGGGTTGAGGAGATTTCAATCTCTCCGGCAGCTTCGTCGGGAGTCGTCACCCGCTCGGCCCAGGCCCCCAAGGGGGAGATCGTCTGGACCGACGCGGAGGGCAGGCCACAGCGGACCGAGTTTTCCGCCGTGATTCTGGCGACACCCGCCCATGAGATGAGCCGCGTCCTGAAATCGGCGAACCCCGAGGCCGCAGCTGCTCTGGCCCAGATTGAGTATGCCTCCAGCGCCATCATTATCACCGGCCATGACACGAGCGGGATCGATCACCCGCTCAATGCGTTCGGACTGGTCATTCCTGCGATTGAGAAACGCAAGATCCTGTCGGTGTCGTTCCTGAACCGCAAGTTCCCCACCCGCGCCCCAGCTGGAAAAGTGATTCTGAGAACCTTTATCGGCGGAGCTCTTCAGCCAGAAATGATGGACCTGTCCGATGATCAGCTGATCGACACCACGCTTTCCGAGCTGAAGTCGATCTTCGGAGTCCGCTCCAAGCCAGAGTTTGCGATCGTGGCCCGCTATATGAACGCGATGCCGCAGTACCACGTCGGCCACCTCGACCGAGTGGCCACGATTTCCAAAACCCTGGCTGGCACGCCCTGGGTCGACCTCGCGGGAAATACGCTGGGTGGCGTCGGACTACCCGACTCTATTCTCAGCGGCGAGAAAGCAGCGGAGCGAATCTGGGCTGCAATCGGAACAGATTCTCATGCGAAACCAGTCGCTTGAAAGCCCCCCTGCCTTCTGTCATAACTCTCCAATCCATCAGGAGCAGCGGCGCCGTTGTGTGCCCGCAAACCCACCGGAAAGTGTTGCATGATGCTGCCAATGGCTGCCACACCGACGATTGTCGAGTCCCTTGCGGGCTGGCTGGCGAGCTGGATTTCCTCCAGCCCGGATGCAGTGCGATTTGTCGCTGCAGCCCTGCATATTGGCTTGCTCGCCGCGTTTTTTGGACTTCCCGCGTTCGCCTTCATCTGGGCCGAGCGTAAGGTTTCGGCCCGTATCCAGGACCGCCTGGGTCCCACGCACACCGGGGGCCGGTTCGGCTGGCTGCAATCGCTGGCCGACGGGATCAAGCTGATCCAGAAGGAAGACCTGGCCCCGGCGGCGGCGGACCGGATGCTGTTCCGTGTTTCCCCGTACCTCGTGGTAATCGCCTCGTTTGCCTCGTTCCTGTTCATGCCGTTCAGCAATGGCTGGGTGGCCGTGGCACTCGATTGCGGCCTCTTCATCGGGATGGCGGTGCTGTCTCTCGAAGTGCTGGGGGTCGTGCTGGCCGGTTACTCCAGCGGATCCAAGTGGTCCCTGTTCGGGGGGATGCGTGAAACCGCCCAGATGGTCAGCTACGAAGTTCCGCTCGGATTGACTGCTGTCATTCCGGTGCTGATCTGCGGCACAATGAATCTCAATGAAATCTGCCAGATGCAGAGCGGCTGGTTCACGAACTGGCTGGTGTTTCACAGCCCGTTCACCTTTGTCGCGTTCTTCGTGTTCTTCGTCGTGACGCTGGCCAGCAACAAGCGGGCCCCGTTCGACCTCGCCGAAGCCGAAAGCGAACTGGTCGGTGGATTCCATACGGAATACAGCGGGATGCGCTGGTCGTTCTTCTTTCTTGCCGAATACGCCAGCATGTTCTTCGTGAGCGGTCTGGGCGTACTGCTGTTCCTCGGCGGCTGGTGGACCGGGATTGCCCCGATCGACTCCGCATTGAGTGAGGTTCTGGGAGGCTACCCGGGCCGCGTTCTCGGCCTGCTCGTCTTCCTGACCAAGTCCAGTCTGCTGGTTGTGGTCCAGATCTGGGTTCGCTGGACCCTGCCTCGTCTGCGAATCGACCAAGTCATGGAAACCTGCTTGAAGTATCTGGTTCCGATCAGCTGCTTCCTGTTCATCGGCTCTGTGATGTATCCGCTGGTGCTGCTGTCCGCACTCGGCCGCCCGACTCTGCTGCCCGTCAATTCGATTGGCACCCGGGTCCCGGTTCTGCCCGCAGCAGCAGTTCCAGTCACTCCGCCGCACGACCATCCACACGACCACAGCCACCCCCATGATCACAATCATGGACACGGCCCCGGTGAACACTCACACGGACCAGGTGGTCATTCTTCCCTCGACCGTGATCCAGCTGAAAAGCCAGCTGCTCGCGAAGTGACTCTGCGAGGAGGGCGCTAACATGAGTGTTCTCGTCTTTGCCATTTTTGCACTCGCGGCCTGCGGAGGGGCACTGGCTGTCGTTCTGTCGCAGAACGTGGTTCGAATGGCCTTCTGGTTGATCATCTCGCTGAGCTCGGTCGCCGGACTGTTCTTCCTGCTGAACGCTGACTTTGTCGGTGCAACCCAGCTGCTGATTTATGTCGGCGGAACGGTCGTCTTGTTGATCTTCGGGGTGATGCTCACCGCGCAAGGTCCTTATGTGAATCTGAAGACTAATCCCGCCGAAGTCGTCATGTCACTGGCGATCGGTGGAGTCGTGTTTGCAATGCTGGTCGCAGCCTTCTCCGGTGTGAACTGGAGTGCGAATTCGGAGCGGCTCACCGCGGAATTCGGGACTGCCACGTTGCAGACACCGGGTTACAACCAGCAGGGAGAAGGCAGCACAGTTCGTCGCATTGGTGGAGCATTGTCAGGCTTGCGGACGGAGTCACTGCGTGACGGCCGTACGATTGAGCGGCCTGGCTATCTTCTGCCGTTCGAGATTGTGTCCGTGCATCTGCTGGTCGTTCTGGTCGGAGCGTCTTACCTGGCCCGCGCGAAGCGCCGGTCGGGTGGAAGCGAACCGGGAGCTGGTCCGACGGCCTGACGCGCCTCTCGCAGGCCCGTTGTTCGATGCCAGTCTCGTGTGTGTTCGGTGAAGGGGGAGCAAATGGACTCGGTTGGACTGAATCACTACCTCTTCGTCGGTGCGGTGCTGTTCGTCTGCGGCATTGTCTGCATGGCGACTAAACGGAACGCCATCGGCGTCCTGATGGGCGTGGAACTCGTCCTGAACGGGGCCAATATCAATTTCGTCGCCCTCTCGCGGTACACGCCGCTGGGGCTCGACGGACAAGTCTCTTCCATGTTCGTGATTGTTCTGGCGGCAGCTGAGGCTGCGGTGGCTCTGGCAATCGCCCTCAACTTCTACAACAACCACCTGTCGATCGACGTGGACCGAGCCGACGACCTGCGAGGGTAGTCGCGAGACCTGCACAGGTGGGATGTTCCCTCCGATTGACTTCTGATTCGGACAAATCCCCACGGGGAAGACCGGCTTCATGACTCCGGACGTATACACAGCGACATCGACGACACTGAAGTGGCTCCTCGGCACAGCCTGGCTGCTGCCGCTGGCGGGCTTCGTCATCGAAATCTTCGGCGGCTACTGGGGCGGCCGAAAGACCAAGACTGCTGCCTGGATCGCGGTCGGTTGTATCGCCACCAGCTTCGTGCTGAGTCTGTCCGCTTTACTCGTCTGGCGCGGGGCCACTGCGGACATTCGCGAGAAGCAGGCGACAGCTCTGGCAGAACATGACGCGGCCCATGGACATGGCCACGGCGGCGAACACGGGCACAGTGAACACGCTCACTCCGCAGGCGACCACGCCCACGGGGCAGCAGACCACACCCACGCACACACCAACCACGTCCACACCGATCACGCTGATTTCAATCCCCTGCGCACGACCTTCACGGGCGAGTTCTATCGCCTCGCCCGATTCGGCAGCGTGGTCGTCTCGATGGATTACTACATCGATGGCCTGACCGTGCTGATGTTCACGATGGTCACGCTGATCGCCACCTGTATTCATGTGTTCGCCACAGGATACATGGCCGAAGAGCTCACCGAGCACTACGAAGACCATCAGGTCCATCTGTCGGGTGGACGGCACTTTCACCGTCCGGGCCGCTTCTACCGGTTCTTTGCGTTCCTGTCGCTGTTCTGCTTTGCGATGCTGGGACTGGTACTCGCTGGTAACGTCTTCCAGGTCTTCATCTTCTGGGAACTGGTCGGTGTCTGCAGCTTCTTCCTGATCGGCTTCTACGTCGAACGCAAGTCAGCCAGCACAGCTGCGAACAAAGCCTTCATCATGAACCGCGTGGGCGACTTCGGGTTCCTGATCGGCCTGATGGTCGTGCTGACCTACTTCGGCACATTCCAGTTCGCGAATACATCTCCGGATGAGATCGGTTCACCTGGCCTGTTCCAGATGGTTCGCGACACCCACGGCCACATGGTGACCGAGGGCGAAGGACGCGAGAAGGTCGTACTGCTCCAGAGCGGCGGTAACACCCCGCTGCATAGCCAGGACGGCAAGCAGAAAGTGATTCCTTACTGGTTGCTGATCGTCGCCGGTCTGGGCGTCTTTGCAGGCTGTGTCGGCAAGAGTGCTCAGTTCCCGCTGCAGACCTGGTTGCCCGACGCCATGGAAGGGCCGACACCCGTTTCGGCACTCGTCCACTCGGCCACAATGGTCGCCGCTGGTGTGTATCTCGTGGGTCGTTTCTACCCGATGTTTACGCCCGAGGTGCTCCTGACAATTGCCTATGTCGGTGCGATCACCGCCTTCATTGGAGCGACAATCGCGATCGTCGTGACCGACATCAAGCGAGTCCTCGCCTACTCCACGATCAGCCAGCTGGGCTACATGATGCTGGCTCTGGGTGTCGGCGGCTGGATGGCAGGTCTCTTCCACCTCATTACTCACGCCTTCTTCAAGTCACTGATGTTCCTCTGCTCTGGCAGCGTGATCTACGGCTGCCACCACGAGCAGGACATGACCAAGATGGGTGGCCTTCGCAAGAAGATGCCGATCACCGCCTACACGATGCTGATTGGTGTGTTCGCCATCGCTGGTTACGGCCTGCCGGGCCTGCCCATCAACTTCAGCGGTTTCTACTCCAAGGACGCGATCATCGCGTCGGCTCTGACTTATGTCTCGCTGAACCCGCAGCACTTCCTGCTGTTCTACATCCCGGTCGTCACCGCTGGAATCACAGCCTTCTACATGTTCCGCATGTGGTTCATGACGTTCGCGGGCACGCCTCGCGATCACCATGTCGATGAACACGCTCACGAGTCGCCGCTGCCGATGGTGGCGCCGCTCTGTCTGCTGGCCTTCCTCGCGTGGTTCTGTGCGTTCCGGGGTGAGGACGGAGGTCTAGCTCACCAGATCCTGAGCAGTGAACCCACCCATGTCCGCGATGGGCTGGAACATGGTGGCATCCTGGGACTGTCACTGCCCAGCCACCACCAGATTCACGAGAAGCACGCGACCGCCGGTTGGGTGGCTCTGTTCGCAGCCGGTCTGGGGTCGCTCATCAGCTACCTGTTCTACTGCCGCCGCACGCTCGACGCTGGCACGATTGGTCGACAGTTCTGGGTCATCCGTGACTTCCTCATTGAGAAGTGGCGGTTCGACGAGCTGTACGACGTGATGTTCACCCGACCGGTGCTTGTCATCGGGACCTGGTGCCAGGGCTTTGACAAACGAGTTCTTGATGGTCTGATCCATCTGGCAAGTCACCTCACGCTTCAAACTGCCAAGTTTGATCGTGCTGTGGATGAACGCCTGGTGGACCGTATCGTCAATCTCTGTGGAGAGGTGACCTACGCGACGGGACGATCCCTGAAGGGGATCCAGACCGGTCGCCTGCGTCAGTACGTCATGTTCATCGCTCTGGGAGTGGTGTCATTGTTCGTGCTGGTGTTTGCCTTCCTGCCCAGGTCGTG
>CANJZR010000180.1 GCA_947479075.1 Planctomycetaceae bacterium | reverse complement strand
AGCGTATCCATCATTCTTCTTCGCTCAGGACAGACAAGAATGTCTGTCCCACTTCTACACCACAGTGGAACTGACATTCCTGTCTGTTCTTCCTGGGACTGACGACGTCTTGCGAGCTTGCTTAGTTCCCTTCGGGGGCGATCGGAACACGATCAAACAACTTCTGCACGACGCGATTCAGCGGAGCTGAAAGCGGTCGTCCATCATTGCGGAAGGCTCCCGACGGGAACGCCGTCAGCTGTGACTTGAGCACAGCTGTGTGAAAACGGGCTGCGTCGTCGGAGAACCTGGGCGAGGTCGGAAAGCTGCGAGTCAGACCGGCGATGGTCAGCGGCCAGACGGCATCGGCGGTCGGCGTATCCTGCAATGAGGCGGAGTTGTTGCGACAGCGATCAGGATCGAAGGCCAGATTGAGAGCGACGCCATGTTTGGACATCGTCCCGATCAGGAAGTCGGTCCAACGTTCCATGCGGCGGCGGACTCGATCGAGCCGCAGGAGGCCGTTCAGCTCAGTCCGGTTGTAGGTATCGATCAAATCCTGAAGGACTGACTGCCGGGCATCGACATGCCACTTCAGGGCCTGCCGGACCATTCGGAGTCCGTCGGGATTGGGGTGATGCAGGATGTGGATGTAATACACGCCCGTCCAGACGCGGGTCGCCATCTCGGCCACCATGATCTCCTCGGCCAGCTGGGCGGAGTCAGCGAATGACTCTGAGGTGATCTGGCGATGGGTCCAGCTCCTCCAGCGACGGCGTGACGCGACCCAGTACTCCTCGACCGACTCGGTCTCCAGAGGATGGTCGCTGTGGCCAATCAGGTCGGCATACCGGGCAATGATCGCGGCAGCTTCTACGAGATCGCGTTGATTCACCAGGCTCGTCCTGAAGGATTTCTAAAGGGAGACGGACTCGAACGCCCGCCGCACAACCAGCGATTACGCAAATCGAGCGCCCACATCCCCAACTCGCATTCGAACGTCAGTGAACCATGCACACCAGAAGACGCAAGCCATTCCCGCAACACGAGTTGCAGAACAACCAGACCAGCCCCCCAGGTCCCCGGTGGAGCGTGGCTGTCGGTCGAGGCGTCGCCAGAACGCAACCTGCTCTGTGGCAAATGTTGCCGGTTTCCCTCATCGATAGCGAGAACTCCCGGCCAGAGAGCCGCAAAACTTGAGACATTTTTGCACAAATCGACTTACAGGCGATTCCACCGGTCAGGTCATCTTGCAGTGCCCTGAAATCGGTGTCTATAAGGTCGGCTTCCCGCCACCGGTTCATTCCTGAGCCGGTCCGATTCTCCCTTCCCTCGCGTCCCCCTGCCCTCTCCGGCAACTCGCGTCAGGAATTGAGCACTATGCAATCCAAATTCCTTGTGACACCCCAGACCTCTCACCCCGTGCTCCGAGCCGTCTCGCGTGGACTGCTCGGGATCGCGGGGATTCTCTGGGTCGCGATGGCCGCCTCTCTGTGCGGATGCAGCCCCGTCAACGGCTGGGCCATGAATCAGCAGGGTAAGTCTCTGTACAGTCAGGGACAGTACCAGGCGGCCCGGGCCGAATTCGAACGCGCCCTGATGGATCACCCATACAGCGCGGACTACGCCTATAACGTCGCCGCTTCGATGGATCAGATGGGCGACCACGAGGCCGCCGAGAAGATGTATCGCCATGCATTGACCCTCGATCCCAGCCATCAGCCTTCCTATCACGGGATGGCAGCCATGCTCGTCGAGAATGGCCGGACCGAGGAAGCCAACGACCTGATCAGTACCTGGGCAGCGACTCAGCCCTACTCCACCGACGCCACCGTCGAACTGGGCTGGCTCAAGGGAGAAATGGGGGACGTCGAAGGTGCGAATCGCGAATTCCAGAAAGCTCTTCAGGAAAACCCACGGAACACCCGGGCTCTGAAGCAGATGGCGCGAGCCAATCGCAAGGCCGGTCTCCCCGGTGAAGCAGCTGCGAGCTACGCTCGTGCTTTGTACATGGACCCCGATCTTCCCGAAGCCAAGGACGAACTGGCCCAGCTGGAACAGCAGATCTACCGAGACCCGGCTCTGCAGATGGCGGCTACGATGCCTATGTACGACCCGGCACTGCAACCATCTCCTTTTTCAGCTGCAGTCCCGGCGCCACAAGCCATGCCGCAGATGGCTGGAATGCGTGGTTACCCACCAAACAGTTTTCCCGTGGCGGCCCCCGGTTACGCCCCTGGATACCCACCAGTTCAAAACCCAGTTCCGGCTCCTGGCTATGCCACCGGTTTTGCTCCCGGATACACGGCGGGATACCAGCCGGGAGTCCCCGCTGGATACAACGCCGGATTTAGTTCCGGACTCCGACCGGTGCCAAACGAGTACCCCATAGCCGGGGGAGTTCCTGGTTCCTACACGCCGATCGCACAGGGCATGACCGCTCCGCGAGCGACAAACGTTCCGCCTGCCCCGCCCTCGCCTCCACAATTCATCCGGGCAAACTGGTCGCAGACCCAGTCGCAACCACAGATGGGGACATCGATGCCATACAGTCCGGGTCGCTCCTCAAATTCGTTCTTCCAGTCACAGCAGTCGTTCCAGAACGAAATGCCGGGCGAGATGGTCACCTCATCGCCGATGCCCGTTCCAGACAGCAACTTCTCCGCCTCTTCTAACGGTTACGAACAGGCTCCAGCCTGGGCGTCTGAACAGATGAGTTCGGCTCCCCTGGCAATTCCGGGCACGACAACAACCGTCTCTTCCGGGATGAACGGCTTGTTCGGAACCGCGACTCCCGCAACCCAGATTTCGAGTGCCCCGGTAGTCCCCGCCTTCTAGTGGGGGCTCGCGGCAACCACGTGAACGAAAGAAGCCAGCACTCTATCGCGTGCTGGCTTCTTTCGTTGATGAACTCGGTCACTCAGTTGAACGCTGCTTTTCCAGCACAAGCAGCCGGCCGTTGTCGCGGAACTCAACCACTGACATGAATTGCCGCATCAGCAGCAAACCTCGACCGCTGGCCTTTTCGAGGTTCTCTTCCGCCAGCGGATCAGGCACAGCTGCGGGATCGAAGCCGATCCCCTGGTCATGAATTTCAATGTAGGTCCGCGCGTCACTGACTTCGCAAAAGACACGCACCGATTTGGAGAGATCTCCACGGTTCCCATGCTTGATGGCGTTCATCAGGCCCTCTTCGAGAGAGAGCCTGACGCCAAACTGATCGGGGGCCGGATACTGACGCTCTTTCAACCAGTCGACAATCTGGCTTTGAACCAGCCAAGCCTCAGCTGGGTCGGTCGCGATTCTCACATCCAACCGGGCCGGTTCAGACATTCCGGGACAGTCTTTTTAAGCGATGACTAGAACCCAGCCAATGCGGTTGCCTGATCATCCTTGATGTCGAACAGCTTGTTCAGCTTGGTGATGGCGAAGACTTCGTAGATATCGGGACGGATCGAACACAAGCGCAGCTTGCCGCCGATCGTCTTCACCTTATTGTTCATCGTTATGAGCTTGCCGAGAGCAGCGCTCGACAGGTACTCAACATTCGCGAAATCGAGGACGATCTTCTTTCGCTTGTCCTGGTCGACCAAACCAAACAGTTGATTCCCAATCATCTGGATGTTGTTTTCATCCAGGATTTTCTTATCGACGAAACGGGCGACCGTGACGTCACCGACTTCTTCGATGTCCAACCGACGTTGACCAGCTGCGGCCGCCATAGTGGGGTCCCGAAAAATCACGTGGAGTAGAAGAGCGAACTCTTCCGCTTTGAAATGAATCCCTGAGGGCTGGGAGTAGCGATCCTCACCTGCAATTCACCTCATTAAGATCATCACTCGTGGGGGTCCAACTGTCAAGAGTAGGCTCGTGCCATCAACTTACGGAGATTGGACCGCAGGTTCATTGATCAAGATGCTCCGCCAGTCATCGCGAGTTCCCGCCCTCGCGAGGAAGGCCACTCGAGCTTCCCGGTTGCGGGAAGCATTTAGCCAAAGCGTGCCGAACATGCCATGATTACCCACAATGTGTAATTCGGACCCGGAAGTTCTGATCAGGGTTATCTCATGCGACTTGTCATTTTCGCGGCCAGCTGTGCGTTGCTCTGGGGAGCCGGCCAGCTCTGCGCCCAGGCTCCGGCAGCCGGTGAATTGCCTCCCCCAGTATCAGGAGGAGCCTTCGCGGGTGAAATCCCGGACATCACGCCGACTTACTCCCTGAGCAAGGATGAGCGGAAGGTCTGGGATGCCGATCATGTCGACGATTTCTCACTGACCGACCAGACCGGTGCCACGATCACGCTGGCCGATCTGAAGGGGCGGCCCTGGGTCGCGAACTTTATCTTTACACGGTGCGTGACACAGTGCCCGATGATGTGCTCGAAGATCCGTACGCTCATCAAGGACATCAACACCGATCCGGCCAAGCCCAATCCAGTCCGCTTCGTCACGATCACGATCGACCCGCGAAATGACTCGCTGGAGAAGATCAAAGAGTTCGCCAACATCTTCGGGGCGGACCCCAAACAGTGGCTTTTCCTGACCGGGGACGAGAAGTCGATCACCGAACTGATCCGCCACGGGTTCAAGGTGGCTGCATGGGAGAACTTCGGCTCGGACCGTCTGCCGGGGATGGAGTTCGCCCACAGCATGCACCTGATTCATGTCGACGAGAACGGCAAAATTCTCGGTCGATACGAGAGTATGAACGATCAGGATCTCGTGACCTTGCAGCGCGTTCTGGAGGGAAAGATCCCGACGCCGAAGCGCCACCAACCGGCCCCTTTCGGCACCCTGCTTCCCGGTGAGCTGGCCGCTGTCACTCCGGGTGTTCCCGCGGCAGCTGACACTGATCCACTGGCCAAGCTACCGCCGTGGGCGCGGCGTCTGCCGCTGACGAATGCAGCCCTGAACGCCCTGGCGACGGTCCTGCTGATCTCGGGTTTTACGGCCATCAAGGCCAAACAGCCAGTCCTGCACAAACAGATGATGCTGACCTCCTATCTTGTCTCGATCGCGTTCCTCGGGTGTTATCTGACATACCACTACGCCCTGACCAAGTACACCGGAGAACACGGCAAAAAGTTTGTCGGAACTCCTGCAGTAAGCATGGTTTACTACACCATCCTGATCACACATGTCATCCTGGCCGTGGCTGTCCCTGTCCTGGCGTCGATGACGATCTGGCGAGGCCTGACGGGCAAGTGGGAAAGCCACCGCAAGTGGGCCAAGGTGACTTTTCCGATCTGGCTCTACGTGTCGGTGACCGGCGTTATCATTTATTGGATGTTGTACCACGTCAGTGGTCCGGCAGCCTGACGCTGGTCTATGATAGGACAGCAGTTCGGAAATCTGCTGCATCGATGGGAACTGGGATTCTTGTCTGTCCAGTGAAAGTGGGATTTCCGATAATGATTGGTGCCTCGAGACAGGTGGCCCAAGGAGACTTCCGTGAAGCGAATTCTGACCTCATCGATTCTGGCGTTCGCCGTGCTGAGCAGTCTGGCCACCGTGGCTCAGGCCTGCCCGATGTGCAAGTACGCCAACGAAGCCGATCAGCACGACGAGGCTGCGAACCGTCGTCCCAAGGCATTCATGTACAGCATCCTGTTCATGCTCTCGATGCCACCGACCATTTTCACAGTCTTCGGCATCAGCTTCTACCGTTTGAACAAGCAGGCTCAGGCCGCTACGGCTCTGGAAAACGAAGGCGTCTCAGAAAACCTGTAAAGGCCATCTGGCGCTTCTCTCCTACTCAGCCTCGGTCACATATGACCGGGGCTGTTTCGTTTCAGGGCAGTTCGCAATCTCTCCGCCGACTCCCAGCAGGTCAGACATTCCTGCCTGCCCCCTGACTGTCATCTGCCGGTCCCCGTTGAATGTCTTCGTCAATTACTCGGGGGAATCGGAATCTTGCGCTGGTAACTTTCGTTTCACCAGCATCCAGGGCTCGTCCAGCCCGATCAGCCAGGCTGACACCAGAAACGCTGCTCCGCCCGCCAGGCATTGGACTCCCAATTGGAGCTTCACGTTCTCGCCCGGCCAGCTGCTCATTTGGAGCAGCAAAACGACCCCGACCATCACGCTGCAGCAGACGATGGTCTTGATGAGTGTGGCTCGCGCGTCGGCCCAATGAATGCCGCCGCTCAACTTCGCCAGCAGCGAGATCGACCAGACCGCCTGAACCATCGTGGCGAGTGATGTCCCCCACGCCAGTCCGGAACCTTGCAGTGGATAGATCAAGACCGCACTGAGACCGAAGTTCCAGACGACGGCCCATTTCCCCACTCTCACGGGAGTCTGGCGATCATGCAGTGCGTAAAAGCCGCGATTCGAGATCAACAGCAGGATGAACGCCCATGAAGCCGAGCCATAGGCCCGCACCATCTGCGTCGTGAGTGCAGCATCGGCGGCGTCGAACTCGCCCCCCTTGAACAGGGCCACGGACAGCGGACCCGCTACCAGCATCAACCCGACACTGGCGGGCAAACCAATCGCCAGCGACAACCGCAGGCCCAGCGTCAGGTCGGACCGGAACCCCCGCATGTCCCCCTGCTCGGCATGCCGGGTCAGGATGGGAAACAAGACAGTTCCCAGCGCCACGCCAAAGACCCCCAGTGGAAACTGGTACATTCGCTGGCCCAGATAGAGTGCCGACGCCGTCCCGCTCTCCAGCACCGGCCACCACGGCGAATGCACCGACTCGGTCCAGGCTGGCAACGAGAAACTCCAGGCGACCACGCGATCGATCAGAGCATTCAGCTGGGAGAGCGTCACCCCCACAACCACGGGCAACATCGAATGAAACACCCCGCGAACCTGCGGCAGTGAACTCCGCCACGAGGGCGACCACTGGCACCCCGCCCGATGCAGAACCAGAATCGGCACAAGCAGCTGAATTGAACCCGCGAACAGCAAGCTGGTGGCGATTCCGCGAATCTGGAATTCCGGGTTGATACTCACCCATGGAATCAGTTCCACGGCCCCCAGCCAGAACAGATTCAGCAAGACCGGCAACACCGCAGGCCAGAAGAACCGGTTCAGTGACTGCAACACTGCACACACCAGAGCTGTCAGACAGACCAGAATCACATAGGGTGCAAACAGCCCCAGCAACTGCAGTAGACGGGCGACATCCACATTCAGATCAAACGCCAGCAGTACGCCCCCGATCAGGATCTCACTGATCGCCACAATCGCGCACAACAGCTGGGCCAGTCGTACAAACGTGGCGGATGCCAGTTCGCGAGCAGACGCGAAACCCGTCTGCTCCCGGGCTCGTACAAATGCCGGGAGGAAAGCCGCCGTCAGCGCTCCCTCGCCCAACAGCTGCCGGGCGAGGTTGGGGACCTGAAACGCGACCGTAAAGGCATCGAGGATCGGCCCCGCTCCGAATGTCTCCGCCATCGCGCGGTCACGCAACAGCCCGAGGACACGGCTGGCCAGCGTGCAGGCACTGACGATCCGCAATCCCGCGAACAGCGATGATCGCGGCGGCGGGATTACGTCGGGCTGCGAAATGGCCTCGGAGGGGAATTGAGGATCACCAGCTGACACGATGGTCACTCAACTCCCTTCGAGGACTGAAAACACAACAACTCACCCGCCAGCACCAATCTTAGAACTTCTGGTCGAACGCCAGAATCT
>CANJZR010000179.1 GCA_947479075.1 Planctomycetaceae bacterium | reverse complement strand
AGTTCACCGCCTCCTTGCCGACGCCCGCGGCTGCGAGGTCCGCGGTGATGCGAGCCTTGAACTCCGCCGTGGGAAGTCCGTTGTACTTGCCCGAGTTGATCGCCACGCCAACTTCGGTGAAGGGGGCCTTGAGAGGTTGAGTACCTGAACCGTCACCCCGGCCCTCTTCCGCCACGACCTGAACGATCGGAATGTCGAACTTCTTCGCGAACTCCCAGTCTCTCTCATCGTGAGCTGGCACAGCCATGATGGCCCCGGTGCCATAGCTGCTGAGAACGTAGTCGGCGATCCAGATTGGAACCCGGGCATTATCGACCGGGTTGATCGCGTAACCACCCGTGAAGACCCCGCTCTTGTCCTTGGCGAGGTCGGTTCGGTCGAGGTCGCTCTTGAGCGAGGCCTTGCGTCGGTACTCGTCGACCGCAGCCTTCTGCTCCGGCGTTGTGATCTGGTCAACGAGCGGATGTTCAGGGGCCAGAACCATGTAGGTCACGCCGAACAGCGTGTCGGGCCGGGTGGTGTAGACCCGCACAAACTCCGGCGAGCGGGGCGGCGTGAGCCCCCCGGTGCTTCCCGGCAGTTGAACGCTCGAAGAACCGGCGGGCTCACGCCCACCGCTCGCCAGGGAATCGATCGCGAAGTCGACCTCCGCCCCCACCGACCGACCGATCCAGTTCCGCTGCAGCGCCTTGATCGAGTCGGGCCACCCGAGGTCATCCAGTTCATTCGCCAATCGGTCTGCGTACGCAGTGATCCTGAGCATCCACTGCTTGAGTGGCATGCGCACAACCGGATGGCTACCGCGTTCGCTCTTGCCGTCGATGACTTCTTCGTTGGCCAGCACCGTTCCCAGTGCCGGACACCAGTTCACGGGAGCTTCGCTGATGTACGCGAGGCGGTGCTGGTCCTGGTACTTGCGGATCTCCGGCGAGCGGGAGGCGTCAGCCTCCTGGTGCTTCGACGCGGAACCATCCGGCTGACGCCGGACGCTCGCCAGCAACTCCTCCGGAATCGGCAACTCGCTGATCGGTCGCCCCTTCCCCAACCGCTGCTTCCCGTCTGGGCCAGTCCACTCAAACGTCGGGTCGTACCACGTGTCGAACAGCTGGAGGAAGATCCACTGCGTCCAGCGGTAGTAGTCGGGATCGGTCGTCGACAGCTCGCGGCTCCAGTCATAGCTGAAGCCCAGCATCTTCAGCTGGCGGCGGAAGGTGTCGATGTTCTTCTTGGTCGTGACGGCCGGGTGTGTCCCGGTCTTGACCGCATGCTCTTCGGCGGGCAACCCGAACGCATCCCACCCCATCGGGTGCAGGACGTGCTTCCCCTTCATGCGGTTGTAACGCACGACGATATCAGTGGCTGTGTACCCCTCGGGATGTCCCACATGCAGCCCTGAGCCGCTGGGGTAGGGAAACATATCCAGAACGTACAGCTTCCCCTGGGCATTCGCGGGCGGAGTGTTCGGCGTGACGAAAGTCTGGTGCTCGTCCCAGAACTTCTGCCATTTGGATTCAATGCGAGGGGCGTCGTAACGCGGCATGGTGTGCGATCAATCGAGTGAGTGTGTTTTGTTCTCGCCAAAGCGAGCGGCAGACATGAGTCTGCCGTGTATGGACGCAGAGAAAAACGACAGCCTGGAATCTGCCGCAGACAAAGACAGCCAACCCCCATCAAGGGTTCACCGCCCGCCTTTCCACGCGCAAGCACGCAGTGTATGGAGTGCGAGGCCACGAGACCACGTTCAGCGCGGTGGCGATAAAGGTCGTACAGCCGGATTGGAAAGAATCGCATTTCCAGGTCGAACTCGTTGCCTCCCGACGGGACGGAATCCGCGGCATTTATCACGGATCAGTACGCCCACCACTTTGCCGTGTCCGTTTTGGTCGACAACGATGCCCACAGGGCATTGGGCCCTGAGACGAAGCCCCTCGGATCGACGCTGCACAAAATCCCAGTATGGCAAATTCCAGCCAATGTGAGTTCCGATACGACTCGTCGGTCCCCCATAGATGAATTCCTGTGTGCCGTTGGACGGAATACCCTCGGAGATGAACGCTGGCGATCCCCACAGATCCTGGTCTGCTGTCCAAACTTTTTTCCAGTCACTGCCGAGCTGAATTTGTTCCGTAGCCTGTTCAAGACGGGTGATATGATGTTGCTGAATCTCATAGAGTGCAATTCCACCCACCAGCAACAACAGAACTGCCCACACTGTCCACCGCAGCCACCGCCCTCGAGTTGTCCGAGCAATGGCGATTTCCGTGTCATACGCAGTCACAGCTTGATTGCCATGAGATGTCATTAGGGGCTCCGTTTAGAAATATCCCATAGGTCTCATCTTCAGATAATGTATGCCGAGATACAACCTCATTTGCTCCTCACCAAAAAGTGACACAGGGGGTCCCAGTGGCCGCTTTGGGCTACCGGGGCGGCGGAGCCGAATGAGGCCGGACCGGGTGCCTGTACACTCTACTTATTCCAGTGTAGATACAAGAAACGAACTACTTCTCACCTAACACCTCAATCCGTTCGACCTCGATCCCCCCAATCCAGTTCTTCGACCAGTCCCCCGAGTTACTCCCCACGAACAGCTGCCGCGGCCCTGGCCCTTGATCAGCCAGCAGGAACGGCGTCACATGCCCGCCCCGGTCGGCCTCTCCTCCACTCGTCGCCGCCAAGACCCCTCGCGTCGTCCACGTCAGCCCATCCCGGCTCGACGCCCACCGCGTACCCGCGTGGGACTCGTAGAGCATTACATACCCGCCATCGACCCGACTGACATGCAAGGCCCCGGCACCCTCGCCGTAGATCGGTGCCGTACCGTGCCGCTTCCAATGCAGCCCGTCGGTCGACTCCGCATACCCCACCGCCCGCCCGGTGGCGACGGCCAGCAACGCCTCGGGCTTGTCCGAAGTCGGCCGCACCTGCCCCGGCTTCAAACCACAACCGTCGTACCACATCCGGAACCGGCCCTCCTCATACAGCACCGATGGCCGCCCCACGATCAGCGAGTCCCACGCATCCCCCTCCCCCGGAGCCAGCACCACGCCCCGCAGCTCCCAATGCACTCCATCCGTCGAAGTCGCAGCTGCGATCTCATCGCTGATCCCATGCTCCGCCCGCGTGTAGAACATCCACCACACATCCCCGACACGTACCACGCTGGGATCGTTCACATGATTGACCCCAGCCTCATCCAGTACGACGCCTTGCTTGTCCCACGCCTTCAAGTCGGTCGATGTCGCCAGATGAATCCGGTCATGCCCATCACGCCCCTGCCCGCCGTACCACATCAACCACCGGTCCCCCACCCGCTGCACCTCCGGGGCATAGACGTTCCCCTCGCGATGCACGCCGAGTTCTGTCTCAGCTGTGCCGCGCAGAATCGGCGTCAGCTCCGCTGCGTGTAGGGAGGTGAGGAGTACAAAGCACGCAAGGAGGATCTTCAACGTTGGCTCTCGGAAAGTGAATGATGCGACCAGAGACATTCGCTCGATTGAGTCAGGTGCCACTGGCCAGGGCTTTGACTCGCCGATGCTGAGTCGAGTGATTGAGATCGTAGCTTATTAACAGGTCGTCAGTAAGCGCCCTCTTCTGGCAAGCAATCACTCTTCAGGGGGCTGTTTAATGGTTGGTGTCTGAGTCTCCGAAGTGTCTCTCACCCCACGCCAGCGAAGGCCTGCTCGAACACCAATCACCTTGCCCTGACCACCCTGGTCCACGACGACACTGACGGGATAGCGTGCATACGGATGAAACCAGCCTGACCAGCGTGAGGTCAGCGGAGATCCATACAAGGTCCAGGAGATACCAGAAGTCATGTGTCCAATTGGTCCCCCATACACATACTCCTCACTCGCCGACCCATTAAGGGATGAAGAGAAGACGGGCTCGTAGCACAGAGCCTTGTCTGCAGTCCAGATGCTGCGCCAGTCGCTGCCAATCACGATCTGATTCGCCGCCAGTTCCAGCCGTCGGACGGAATTTCGATGGTACTCATTAAGTACGAACCCACCGATGAGTAACAGCAACACTGTCCCCACCAGCCATCCCCGCCAGTGACGTATTAACCGCCCCCTCAGTGAATCGGCTTTATGGAGTAGGTGCTTGCCGGGGATTTCAGTGGAGTACTCCATCTCATCTTCCCTGCGGAGCCATCGTCCAATCAATTAAAAAGTCACCATACTCTCTGACGGACCTCTATTCCATTGCGATTTCTCATCTGTATGAAATCTCCCATGACTCATCGAAACTGCCGATAAGCCACCACTGCCGTGACCAGCAGCCCGACGATCCCGATACCGAGGAATGCTCCCCCCAGCTGTTTCATCTGGGCTGGGTCTTTGTTCAGCTCAAAGATGAGGACTTCGTTGATGTTGGTGCCCGGGTACGAGCTGGCCAGGATCTTGTGTTCGTCACTGCCCATCGAGCTGACGTGGTTCATGATCATCCCGCGCAGGCTGGGCATCGCGGCAATACCAGGAAGATCCGCTTCCGAATTGACAGAGTTCGTCTTCACCACCAGCTTGACCGCAGTCAGCGGCTCACCCTGATTCTCCGCCGGGCCGACCGGCAGCCACACCGTCTGCCATTTGCCTTCCTTTTCCTCAAAGACGAAGTTGTCGCCGAGAAAGAACTCCGAGACCTCCACAAACGGGTTTCCCTCCGCTCCCCGGTCGATCAGCTGCCGGGCCGTTAACCGATCCGGCTCCGAGTCCGCCTTGATCGCCAGCCACAAATCCCGCCCTCCGAGGAACGTAAACGTTCCGAAGAGAGCCAGTAGAGCAACCAGGGCACGCATGGTGATCCTTGCTACGGAGCGACTGTTCTGTCACTGAGTACAACTTGAAGCCGGCCGCGAGTGGCCAACGCATGGCCGGAAGCTTCTTGTCAGGACGCGATTCGGTCAATGCGGGCCGGGCCACCTGACCGCTTGGTTCGTCTTGCCTTCGTCACAACTCAAAGGGTAGACTTCTAACTCAACATTTAAGAATTACGTTCCTGCCAAAGGGGGGACTGATGAACGAACCAGCCTCGACACAAGTTCATGATTTGGAACTGCAAGTCAACTGGTTGACCAAGCTGGTCAACATCCTTTTAGTTGTCTTAGGGGTCATCACTGGGGTGATTCCATTTATGGTGATCAGTTTTATCATCCTGCTGCCGATACTGGTTTTTGTGCATCCGTCGATACCCGGTATCGCGAGGCGTTTTGGACGAATGCTTTCTTTTGCTTTCAGAACGTGAATCGCCGGAGACCAGTCACAGCCATCAGTTCATCTCCGGTGGCCACCTGATCGGTAGTCACAGAGCAGCCGATTGTTTCGACGCCAAGAGTCCACTCTGGTTGAGCTACCTGTGGCATACCCCACTGCGATGCTGCAGAGCCCGCCAACCTGCTTCACCTGGCGGCCACTTTACTTCCCTGTGCCATTGCCCCGCGGTATTCTGACGGTGTTTGAGTTCTCAAACCGCCAGGTCCGTTGGCAAAGCAGTCGCGATAGGCCGCCCCGGACAAAATGCAAACCAGTCACGAAAGGGC
Source organism: Planctomycetaceae bacterium (assembly GCA_947479075.1). Lineage (GTDB taxonomy): Bacteria > Planctomycetota > Planctomycetia > Planctomycetales > Planctomycetaceae > TH-plancto1. Next base: position 2,091 of record CANJZR010000179.1, on the reverse strand, counting down.
ATTCATGAGCGGTCGCCTGCGAATACTCAGGATTGGCGTACTGGCGACGATCGTTCTGGGATTCGTTGTTATCGCGTTCTTGACGGCTCCGAAGAAATCAACGGTTAACAGTTCGACGGGCAACTCGACGGCCAGCAGTCCAACGGCCAGCCCTCTCAATGGACCGGCAGCTGCGATTCCCCAATTCCGCCACCAGAGTTTTGGAGACTACACCCTGTGGTGGGATCCGATTCCCGAACAAGTTCGACAGGTGGCAAGTTCAAAGACGACGACAACGAACATCCACCCGCATGACTACTCCGGTCCAGAATCCTGCAAGAGTTGCCACAAGAAGCAGTACGAATCGTGGTCCACTCATCCGCACCGATGGATGAACTCGCTGGTGGAGAACACAACGATCCGGGGCAATTTTGACAATCAAAAGATCTCATATCTCGGTGGTGAGGTGACGTTCTACAAGGATGCGGAGAAGTATCGGATGCGGCTGGAGCGGGGAGATGTCCGCCGCGAATATGTCATCGAGCAAACCATCGGATCCCGATTCTTTCAATATTACATTGGCAAGCAGTTGGAAGGACCGGAAGCGACCGATCATCCACTCTATTCCGAGGCCCACGTTCTGCCATTGGGATACTGGATCGATCGCCAGGAATGGGTGCCCGCAGTGCATGTCGGGAGTGAACCAACCGAAGCGGAGCGGCACGACCCCTATGTGCCGCGAGCGCCCTACTCGCACGATATGGACGAATATGCTGAAAACACCTTGGATCTGTATCGCAGCCAGTGCAACTTCTGTCATACCACCTTCCCGCTTGGTGATATGTTCGTGCGTTTCCCACGGACAATTGGTCGACATATACCCACACTGACCGATGTATCTCTGGAGGATTATGTCACGAAGACACGGCCGGAAATGTGGCCCGCCAATCGGACCTCGGCAGAGATGTCGGATGACGATTTTGCAACAGTGCTGCGAGAGTTCCACCGCCTGGACGCCACCAAGCACGCGGTGACTTTAGGCGTCAGCTGCGAGGCATGTCATCTGGGGGCGAAAGAGCATGCGGAAGGCAAACTGAAACGTCCGCAGTTCTTCCCCAGTGGTCCCGAAGTGGTGGTACGTTCGAAAACGTCGGAATACGATTTGGGACGCACGCACGACAACGTGAACTGGGCGTGTGGTCGATGTCATGCAGGCAACCGGCCCCAATACGCCAACGGAACTGCGACCTGGAATTCGACGGAGTACACGGACGCGATGCGTGGCTCCTGCTATTCAAAGCTGACGTGCGTCCACTGTCACAATCCGCATGAAGCCATCGGGCATGAATGGTCGAAACCGCCGGCCCACGACGACGGAATCTGCCTGAGTTGTCACCAGAAGTTTGAACCCGATGACGCCCGTGTCGCCCACACGCACCATCCGCTGAATCATGAAGGATCGCGGTGCATGAATTGCCATATGCCGCGGTTCAACGAGGGGCTGCAGGAAGTGGTTCGCACGCATACGATTTCCACGCCGACGAATCGTGCGATGATCGAATCGAATCAGATGAATGCCTGTAACATGTGTCATGTTGATCAGTCGATCGACTGGACGTTGTCCCACTTGGAAGACTGGTATGGGAACACGTTCGATGAGCAGGCAATTCAGGCCAACTACCCCGACCGCCAGAAGTCAGCTGCGATCGGTTGGATGGCGAGTGACAAGGAAGCTGTTCGACTGGTCGCTGCGGATGCCCTGGCCCGAGCCGATGCCCGCTGGGCCTTGCCGGAACTGCTCCGGGCGCTCGATGACCCATTCATCCTCAACCGGCAGTTTGCTCGCATCGGTCTGGAAAAGATGCTGAAACTGAAGCTGAGCGATTTCGGCTACCAGTTCTTCCAGACTCCGAAGGAACGAGTCGACCCGATCCAGAAGTTGAGGGAGCATCTGCTGCCCGGCAAGGTCGAGAAGAAGACTGTTAGAAAATAGCGTGTGAAGCGTCCCCGCTGTCGTTGTCGAGCGAGGCACGTAACTCCCGGGTGGCACGCCCTGAGTCTTCGAAGGGCGTGGCAAGTCGTCCCAAGGCTTGAGAGCGTCCACCACGCTCT
>CANJZR010000178.1 GCA_947479075.1 Planctomycetaceae bacterium | reverse complement strand
CAACAGCGGCAGCAGCTCTGCGACGAGGTGAACTTGTCGCATTCGCGACGGAAACTGTCTATGGGCTGGGAGGCGTGGCCTTGTGGCCCGAAACCGTGGCCCGCATTTTTGAGGTCAAAGGTCGCCCAACATTCGATCCCCTGATAGTGCATGTCCCGGATCTGTCAGCGGCCCAAAAACTTGTGACGAAGATCCCACTCCTCGCAGAAAAGCTCGCCCGCCAGTTCTGGCCGGGCCCGCTGACCCTGGTCATGGAGAAAGCGGCACAGGTCCCCGACCTGGTGACATCGGGCCTCCCCTCCGTCGCGATTCGCATCCCCAGTCATCCGCTGGCGTTACAACTGCTTCGTGAAGTGGGCCTGCCCATCGCTGCGCCGAGTGCCAACCTCTTTGGTCGCGTCAGTCCCACCACGGCGGCGCATGTACAAGATCAGCTGGGAGACCGTATCGAGTGGATCCTTGATGGGGGGCCCTGTGCCGTGGGCGTCGAATCGACGGTACTCAACATCCCCGAGAATGGTTGTCCGACTCTGCTTCGGCCCGGAGGAGTCTCTCTGGAAGAGATTGAGGCTCTGATCGGCCCGATCCAGCAACCGGCAGAGATCGCGCCCACCCAGGTTGAGAGTTCGCCCGTCGCTCAACTGGCCCCCGGCAGTTTGCCACAACATTATGCCCCGCTCACATCCATGACGGTGAGCGACCTCGCAGCGACACCTCCTCCTGGTCGCTGGGGAGTGCTGGCGTTTCGTGATTGCCCGCACGCAGATCAATATGCAGCTGTGGAGATTCTCTCACCTGAGGGAAACCTCACTCAAGCCGCGGCTGGGCTCTTCGCCGCCATGCGACGACTCGATTTACAAAGGCTCGATGGAATCCTGACGGAACGATTTCCCGAGGAGGGTCTGGGACGGGCCATCAATGATCGCTTGCGCCGCGCAGCTTTTCGCGGGTAATTCTGTCTGTCCTTGTCGATGACATCCTACTCCGTCTGACTTCCCGTCGTCCTATCTTACCGGACCGGAAGTTCTAGCAAGACCGTCAATTTGGGTCGGAAAGATCACTTCAATCCGTAATCGCCACCCCCGGTTGATGACGATGAAAAGAGAGAATGCGTCAGGGAAGATGCGCGCCGTGATCTGATCACGTACCGGGTTTCTCTGCCGCGTACAGCCTGGTGTCACACACGGCAGAAACTCTATGACGAATTCACAACCATCGCATAGCAACAGAACAGGGAAAGCCGTTCTGATTGCGGCCATGCTGGCCTTTGCGGTTCCGCTGCTGGTGATTGGAATTCGCCACCTGCGTCTCGATAACAATGTCGAGTCCTGGCTCCCGGCGAACGACTCCGAAGCCACCGTGTTTAACTGGTATCGCAAACACTTCCACGAGGAAGACCGGGTCGTTGTGACCTGGCGTGGCAGCACGATTGACGACCCCCGGTGTGATGAGCTGATCGCCAAGCTCCTGGGCCATGTGGATGCGGATGGATTGCGGCGCGGCGGCGTGCCGTACATTGCCTCTGTTGTGTCATCGCGTGATGTACTGACCCGTATGGTGGGTTACGGAGTTCCACAGGAAGAAGCCATCCAGCGGTTGGAAGGCACGCTCATCGGTCTGGGTCGGCTGAAGGTCCGCATGACCGATGCCGGGCGGGAACAACGAGACCGCACGATTGCTCAGCTGGTCAAGCGAGTCCGCGCTGAGTTGGGGGTCCAGCTGGCAATTCACGACCCCGTGCGAATGGCAACAGACCGTGACGAATCCGATGAATCAGAAGTCGAAACGACCGCTGCCACTGACAGTAATCCCTCGGACGTGGTGACCCTCGCACCGATTGAGATCCCAGAATACGACTTTGAAGTGGCGTGGAAGGAGTTCTCTCCCCACGATCCGATGGTCGAAACCGTCAAGACGATTGCCCGCGATCTCAGAGGATTCGCCACAGCCAAAGAACCTCAAGGGCGGGTTCTGATCCAAGACTGTTTCATTGTTCCGGGGTCACCCGTCGCTGTGGCAGTCACTCTGTCAGAAGCTGGACGAGCCGACGCCTCCTCGACACTCGCGGCAATTCGCAAAGCGGCAAGCCAAGTCGGTATCCCGGAACAGGACCTGATCCTGGGCGGACGATCCGTTGCGACGATGGAACTGAACAACTCCGTCATCCGCGCCGCCTGGAACAAGTCAGCTCCGATCTGGAAGCTGCACGAACGGTCGGTCATGCTGCTGTCAGGATTGGTCGGAGTCGTCCTGGCGATCGTATCCCTTCGCAGTATTCGTTTGGCGCTGATGGTACTGGGGGTGTCTTACTACGGAGCCTTCGTCTCCACCGCCCTGGTTCCACTGACCGGTGGAACGATGAATATGGTCCTGATGGTACTCCCCACTTTTGTGATGGTGGTGTCGCTGTCGGGAGCGATTCATGTCGCGAACTACATCAGTCATGCAACACTGGAGAATCCGAACGGAGCAGTGGAACGAGCCACCAAGCTCGCGATGCTTCCGTGTTTCAACTCGGTCTTCACCACCGTGCTGGGGCTGCTGTCACTGCTGACCAGTTCGCTGAAGCCGGTCCGGGACTTCGGGATCTACTCATCGATCGGTGCGACACTCACACTGTTCATGGTGCTGATCGTCCTGCCATCCTTGCTCAAGCTCTTCCCCACCAAGGGAGTTCGACAGCCGGAAAGCGATGTTCGCCGCTGGCTGGATTACAGCAACTTCCTGATGCGATACTCACGCCCGGTCCATGTGACCTGCTGGATCGTCGGTCTCGCAGCCACAGCTGGACTGATTCACTTCCAGACGGAAACGAAAGTCATTCGTAACTTCGCCGATGACACGCGGCTGATTCGTGACTATCGATACATCGAGGAGAACCTCGCGGGCATCTCGACCGTGGAGACGGTGATCAAGTTCGACCGGTTGAGCCAGAAATCGCTCCGCTTTCTGCAGCGAATGGAAGTTGTCCGCCAGGTCGCGGAAGGAATTCGCAAACACCCCAACGTGTCGGGTGCGGTCTGTCTGGCCGATTTCCAGCCGACTCGTGAGGCACCTGACAACACAGCCAGCACCCGAGACAAGGTGATGTATAACCGCCGTTCCGTCGAGACAGAGAAACGAATCAAGTCCGCGAATACCGCAGACATTCGTTCTTATCTGGCTGTCGCACGAGATTCGGCGGACCTGAAACAACCAGGAGATTGCCAGCTCAACACCGCAGGAGAGGAACTCTGGCGCGTGACCGCTCAGGTCCCCGCTCTCGCGGATGTGAACTACGTCACACTCACCGAAGACCTGAACCAGGCCGTGCAGTCCGTCACCAAGTATCATCCCGGCGTTGGTCATGTGGTCACGGGTACTGTTCCGCTGTTCATGCGGACACAACAGGCATTGCTCGACAGCTTGATCCAGAGCTTTGCACTCGCGTTTGTGACGATCGCTCTGGTGATGATGTACGCGTTGAAGGATGTGATCGCGGGCATGCTGAGCATGATTCCGAATGTGCTTCCCATCCTGGCAGTATTCGGTGCGGTTTCGTGGGCCCGGACTCGAATCGATATTGGCACGATGATCACCGCTTCGGTTGCACTGGGACTGGCCGTCGATGCGTGTCTGCACCTCATGACCTGGTTCCGTAAGGGACTCGAAAAGGGCTTGAGCCGCGACGAGGCCATTATCGAGTGCCTTGTGCACTGCGGTCCCGCCATGCTGCAGACGACTGCCGGGATCACGCTGGCAATGCTCGTGCTCTACCCCTCCGACCTCGTCATGATCAGTCGCTTTGGCTGGTTGATGGCTGCTCTGATCGCAGCGGCCTATGTGGGCGATATTGTCCTGCTGCCTGTCATGCTGCGAGGAGCACTGGGCCGTCGCATTGAAAAAGCAGTCCTTGAGGAACGGAGACTCGCCGCACTCGCTGCAGAAGCCATCGAGCATTCCTGTGCCCCCGAGCTGGTCGACCTCCGTCAAGACCACGCTGCGGTGGAAGCGACCATCCCGGCTCCCCACCTGCCATTGGACAAGGCACGTACTCGACGCAAACGTACTGCCAGCTGATCTCCACTCGGGATTCGTCTCGACCGCGTCTCGTGACAGGACTAGCGGGTCTGCAATTTGGATGGGACAATCCGGCAGATCGAACTTCGAGGCGCATTGATTCTCCGAATGGGTGTCTTCGCAACAGGGTTGTGCGAGTGGCTGACTGGAATTCCGCCGAACGTGAGAGACTGCTTCGACAGTACGCGGAAATCGCGACGCTGGCCGGAGGTTTGGCGCATGAAGTTCGCAACCCGCTCTCGACCATCCAGATGAATCTGGAGTTAATGGCCGAGGATCTGGAAGCTGCGACCGATCCACATCTCGGACGCATCCGGCGCAAACTCGAAACGATGCGTCGCGAATGCCATCGCCTGGAGAGCATCCTGAATGCGTTTCTCCAGTTCGCCCGCGCGGGCGAAATGCAGCGCACGACGACCTCACTCAACCGGATCGTGACTGAGTTCCTGGAGTTTTACCGACCCGAAGCGCAATCCAGCGGCATCGATGTTTCTCCACATCTGGCCACCGATCTGCCGCTGGTTTCGGTGGATGAAACATTGATTCGCCAGGTGCTGGCCAACTTATTTCGCAATGCGCAGCAGGCCATGCCCGACGGAGGCCAGATTGATGTCCAGACATCCGCTCACGACGAACGTGTCACCCTGTGCGTGATCGACACCGGCAAAGGCATGGATGAACGGGCCCGCAAGAAGGCCTTCGAGCCCTTCTTCTCCACCAAATCCAATGGCAGTGGACTGGGGCTGCCGACTGTGCGTAAGATCATCGAAGCCCATGGTGGGACGATCTCCTGCGAAAGTGAACCATCGCGCGGGACGAAATTCACGATCGAATTGCCCGCGTCATCCATCGAACCTCCCATTCCCGAGCAAGAGCGTGTTGATTAAATTCAACATCCCGGAAGATTTTGGACTTTCCCCCACAGTTGCAGGACTTCTCAGTTCTTAATCGCATTCTGAAATAGAATCGAATGTCCATCTCGCAATTCCGGTGAGGTCGTTACGTCATGGCACTCCGCTCACTGTGGGCCACCATTCAAAAATCATGGTCGACTCCCGGTCGTCGCGTGTCACTTCGTCGATGGAAAATCGGAGCTGAACTCGAAGAGCGGATCGTTCTGGCGGTCACCGCTTACGAACAGCTGTTTCTGGAGTTAATCAATCGCGCCCGCGCGAACCCATCTGCAGAAGCGGCACGCTACGGAATCAGTCTGAACGAAGGTTTGCCAGCTGGTAAGATTCCGACAACTGCCGTCCAGCCACTGGCAATGAATAATTCCCTGCAGTCCTCCATCCAGGGGCACCTGCAGGACATGATCAACAACGACTTTTTTTCCCACACCGGGTCGAATGGTTCCACAATCCAGACCCGTATCAATGGCTCCGGGTACACCGGATGGACCACGATCGGAGAGAATCTGGTCTTTCGAGCATCGACCGGGACGTTGAATACCGAAGCGACCGTCATCCAGGAGCATCAAGACCTGTTCGTCGATGCGGGAATCTCGGGGCGTGGTCACCGCCTGAACATCCTCAACCCGAATTTTGAAGAGACCGGATCAGGAGTACGGACCGGAGAGTACAAGGGGATGAATGCCGTGTTCTCCGGAAATGATTTCGGAGCCCGTGCAGGAAACTCATTTCTCACCGGAGTTGTCATCAACGATCGGGTCTCGGCAAACAACTTTTACAACATCGGTGAAGGTCTGTCCGGGGTCTCGATCGTCGTGAAGTCAGGAACCACGACGGTCGCCAGCACGACTTCGAACGCTGCAGGCGGATATCAGGTTCAAGTTCCGGCCGGGACTTACCAGGTGACGTTCTCTGCTGCGGGTTGGGCCAGCCCCATTACCAAGACCTTCACCATCAGCGCTCAGAATGTGAAAGTCGACGCGAACACCCGGACGGACTTCGCGTTACAGCCACCTATGCCCTCCGTTTCATTTTCAACTGGCAGCTTCACCTTCAGCGAGGCGGGAGGAGCGCAAGCGATCACCGTACGATTGTCCAACGCGTACAACTCGACGGTCACGGTCCGCTATGCCACGTCAAATGGGTCTGCAGCATCTGGCAGTGATTACACTGCGACCTCAGGCACTCTGACATTCGCCCCCGGAGAGACGTCCAAGACGTTTTCAATCCCGATCATCAACGATGTCCTGGTCGAACCGAGTGAGACGATACAGCTGACACTATCAGCCCCCGTCAGCGCCACCCTGGGGACTCAGCGCACAGCGACGGTCAGTATTACGGACAATGACGTACCGACGGTGAGCTTTTCACAGGCATCCAAATCGGCCAGCGAAGCGACGACCAGTGCCAGCTTCACAGTGACACTCAGCAGTGCCTCGACCAAATCTGTTACGGTGAAATACGCACTGGCCAATGGTGGAACGGCGACCAGTGGCGCCGACTTTACGTTACCCGCCGGCACCCTGACCTTCGCGCCGGGTGAGGTTTCTAAAACGATCGCATTTACCATCGCGAACGACACACAGGATGAGAACGACGAGACGCTCAAGATCGGCCTTTCGACACCCTCGAACGCCACCCTCGGATCCGTTTCGGTGGCGACCTATACCATTGTGGACAACGATGCGAGCCCGGCAGCCAGGTTTGATTTCCGGACCGCGACCGGAGCCCCGACAAGTACTGTCGATGCCTCGGAATCCACCAGCAGAATCACCGTGCCCATCATCCTGTCGGCAGCTGCCGGACGGCCAATCACCGTCAATATTTCCGCGGCGACAGGAGGCACGGCGATCCTGGGAACTGACTTCAGCCTCTCCTCTTCGAGCGTGACGTTCGCCCCTGGGGAAACCAGCAAGACGGTGACGCTGAACATCACAAATGACCTCCTGAACGAAGCCCTCGAAACGATTCGGCTGGCGCTCTCGTCAACAACCGCCACGATCGGGACGGGCAGTACTGCAGTGGTCAACCTCGTCGACAATGACCCTGCGCCCACGGTCTCGTTTGAAGCCGCCACGTCGAGCGGCTCGGAGGGGATTGCAAATCCGCAGTCCGTCCGCGTGAAGCTTTCCGCCCCCTCGGGCCAGCGAGTCACGGTTCGATACGCCTTTACCGCTAGCGGCTCAACGGCAACTTCTGCAGACTTCACACTCCCCAGCGGAACTCTGACATTCGAACCGGGAGAGACGATCAAGATGATCCCGCTGGTGATCATTCAAGACCAGGTTGTCGAATCAACCGAGTTGATTCGAATCACCCTCTCGTCGCCCACCAACGCGGTACTGGGCAACACGCTGACTCACGCCTTTTCCATTCTCTACGATGAGAGGCGGACGTAGTCGCGACATTTCAGGCGGTACAGCGCGACTACGCCGCCTTGGCAGAGTCGAGAATTTCGCAATTGTCGCCGACCTGGTCGAAGCGGACTGCCATGCGTTTTGACACCCCGGCCTGCTCCATTGTGACTCCATAGAGCACATCCGCAGCGGCCATGGTGGGTTTACGGTGCGTAATCACGACGAACTGGGTCATCGCAGCAAACTCCTTGACCACGCCCACGTAGCGTCCGACGTTCGCGTCATCGAGAGCCGCATCCACTTCGTCCAGAATGCAGT
>CANJZR010000177.1 GCA_947479075.1 Planctomycetaceae bacterium | reverse complement strand
TCCAGCACGCCGCACGGTGACATCCACCTGATCCCCAGCTGTGAACTTGCGGATGGCGAAATCGAAGTCGTCGAGGCTGCCGATCTTGTGATCACCGACCTGGATGATGACATCCCCCGCCTTGATCCCGGCCTTGTCGGCGGGGCCACCGGGGGAGACACCCATCAGCGCATAACCCTTCTGGTCCGAGTTGAAGTCTGGAATGCTGCCGAAGTACGGGCGGCTGCCGGTGCGTTCGATTTCCGCCTTGCCAGCGATCTCGATGTAATCGGGTTTCGCGGGAGCCTGAACGGCTTGCAGGATCAGTGTCTCGAAGAAGTCGGTCGCCTGCCGCATGCCGGGGACGTTGAGCTTCTCCACATCATCGCTCGGGCGGTGGTAGTCACTGTGCAGCCCGCCGAAGACATGCAGCACTGGAATCTTGACCGCATAGAACGAGGAGTGATCGCTCGGTCCGAAACCCTCGGGCTTCTTGATCAGTGTCAGTCCGCTGGCCTTCCCGGCCTCATCGACGCGGTTGTCCCAGAAGTGTGATGTCCCGGTTCCGTAGACCGTCAACTTGGACTGCTCCATGCGGCCGATCATATCGAGGTTGAACATCACGACCGTCTGTTCGATCGGAAACAGCGGCTTCTTCACATAATGCGCTGAGCCGAGCAGCCCGCGTTCTTCGCCGGTAAACGCCATGAAGACAATTCGTCGGGCGAACTTTTCTTTCTTGCCGGTGATACGCCGCACCAGTTCCAGCAGGCCAGCTGTGCCCGAACCGTTGTCGTCGGCTCCGTTGTGGATTTCGGTCGATCCGGGTTGGAGCGAGCCATCGCCTCCGCGGCCCAGATGGTCATAGTGAGCCCCGACGATGATCGTCTCTTCCTTAAGCGGTCCTTCGCCTTCGAGGACACCGATCACGTTCTTGACGGTGACCTTTTCGGTTCGCAGGCTCGCCTTACCCGACGCCCGACAACCCGTCAAAACAGCGCTGGCTGGCTTCAAGGATTCGCTGATCCCCGTTTCGATCTCGGCGAGTGACTTTCCCGTGATCGCTTTGATGAGTGGCTCGACGGCTTCGCGTTTGACATGAAAGGTCGGGATCGCATCTCCGCTCTTTTCACCCGCATAGCCGAACTCCATCAGCTTGTCGGCGTCAAAGGTGTCGAGCATGCTCCGCAACTCTTTGCAGTGCAGCACTCCGGCAGCCAGATCTTCAAGGGCCTTGGTCTTGTCTGCCTCTGCCAGATTGGACTGCGTCGCCTTCTCGGCCAGATCGATCAGTTTGTCCTTCGCTTCGGCGAGTTTGCCTTCCAGCGAGCTGCGTTCACTTTTTGATGTGCTGGTGTCGTTGAGGATCAACACTGCTTTGGCACCGCGCCGGTAACAGTTACTGAGTTTGTTCTTGAGTGACGCTTCACGCTCGCTGAACCCCGCATGTGGGTCTTCGGGGCGGGGGGCCCGACGCAGGAAGATCACCACTTTGTCTTTGACATCGAGGCCTTCGAAGTCGTTGTACTTGTCGGTTTCAATGGCATAGCCAGCGAAGACGAGGTCACCTTCAAACGCTCCCGGCTCGGAGAACGAACAGGTCCGGAACGCCTTGTCGAAGTCGAGTACGGTCTTCTTCCCCGTCGCATCGATCAGTTCGAGAGTATTTCCATCTTCCAGCTTAGCCCCGTTCGAGACCTCGAACTCCTGATAGGCATCGCCATTGTCGATGGTGACATCCAGGCCCGCCTCGCGGAAGATCCCTTCGATGTAGCTCGCCGCCTTGTTCAGTCCCTCGGTCCCGATTCCGCGACCCTCGAACTCATCCGCAGCCAGGACGCTGACATCTTTGAGCAGCCGCTTCTCGGAGTCATTCAGCTCCTCGGCTCGAACCAATCCACTGAGCGCGATCAACATCGCGCAGCTGAGGGGCATCATCCATCGTGTCATCAAAGTCACTCCATCGGGGCCAGCGTAGACAGCGACCCGATTGTAGTCGTATTCACCGGGAGGGCGAAGCTCCTGCTGAGCCGCTACCACCAGTTTACGTCCACATGAGAACGCGGCTTCCCAGGAATTTCATCCTCAGTGCCGAGCGTGCCTATGTACTGATTGCGGAAATGAATCGCTGCCTGGCTCTCACGTTACACCGGGACCTTGATCCCGGCGACGATCTCTTGAATCACGTGCGACTTGGACATCGAGCCGAACTTGGCCTTCGAGGTCAGCATCGTGCGGTGGGCCAGGACGGGGCTGGCGACTCGCTGAACATCGTCGGGGGTCACGTAGTCTCGCCCCGCCAGGAATGCCGCCGCCTGCGCTGCACGAAACAGCATCAGCGTTCCGCGCGGGCTGACCCCCAGCTTCAGGTGAGGATGCTGGCGTGTCTGCCGGACGACATCGACGACGTATTCGGCGACGGTGCGTTCGACTTTGACTTCCCGCACCTTGTGCTGCAGGTCGCGGACCTGTTCCAGTGTCAGGACGGGACGCAGATGATCGATCGGCACATCGACCGCCTGGTCAAACAGGATCTCGACCTCCATGTCCCGGTCGGGATATCCGAGCGACATCTGGATGAGGAACCGGTCGAGCTGGGCTTCCGGAAGGGGATAGGTCCCCTGGAAGTCGACGGGGTTTTGTGTGGCCAGGACGAGGAACGGTGTGGGCAGGGGATACCGCACGCCGTCGATGGTGGCCTGGCCTTCGCTCATCGCTTCCAGCAGTGAGGACTGCGTGCGCGGGCTGGCCCGGTTGATTTCGTCGGCCAGCAACACGCTGCAGAAGATCGGTCCCTTGCGGAAGGCAAACGTCCCATCCTTCGGGTTGTAGACCGATGCACCGAGAATGTCAGACGGGAGCAAATCGGGGGTAAACTGGATGCGTCCAAAGTCAGCTGCGAGAGAGCGGGCCATGGCTTTCGCGAGAGTCGTCTTCCCGACTCCCGGCACGTCTTCCATCAGGACCGACCCATTCGCCAGCAGGGCGATCATGAGGAGGTCGAGCGATTCTGGCCTGCCACGAATCACAGTCGCCAGATTCTGACGCAGGATGGACAGCGAGTCCGAAGCCTGAGCGGCTGTTCCTTCAGCGAGCATCGATTGTCACCGGGAGAGTGGCAGAGAAGAGGTTTTGAAACGGTAGCAGGTCGACCGATTTCGGGCGAGTCACTACTCGGCTCTCCTAAATTTGCGTTCACAAATGAGCTGCCAGAGACAACACAAGGAGCGGCAGGCGTGAGCCCGCCGAGGAGACCAGCGGTCTCTGAGCGCCCGCCTGATTTAACGACTCACCCCGTCCAACGACCAAGTGACTGTGGGGCCAAGAGACATGTTACCCGGCGGCAGGCTGACGCCTGCCGCTCTTTAAGAAAGGATTGTTTCCAGCCAGGTACGGGCCTGTTCCTGGGAGACGCCCTCCAGCAGAAAGAGCTTCTTGGGCTGCGTTTCTCCCTGAATCAGTGTCACGCGGCTGGGAGCGATGCCGAGTGAATCGGCGAGCAGTTCACGGATGGCCTGAGTCGCTTTGCCTTTCTCGGCGACTTGAGTCACGGCGACCTTCAACCGACCGGCGTGTTCGCCAGCGATGGTGTTGCGTCGAGCGCCCGGTTGTCCCTGCACGGGAAGAAGAACGCCAGCGGAGTGAGAGGTCAGTTCAATCATGCGCGCGAGAACCAGAGATCAGGTGACAGCTTATCGCTGGTAGATCGGCAGGTAGCGATACTCGATCGCCAGCCCCAGGATCGCCAGAGCGGTGGCATAACTCTTGCCCGCTCCGCGTTCACTGCCGTGCTCCGGGGTCCACGCTCCGTCAGCCGATTGAATGGGAAGCAGCAGCTTGCAGATATTGGCGTGACTCTGCTCGGCATGCTCACCGCCCAGCTTGAACAGACCGACACCGGTGTAATAGACACCATAAAAACAGTAATTGGTGTCGATGCGGATTGGATGGGTCTTCAGCCAATCGGCCGCTCCGCGCGCCTCTTCGGTGTCGTGGGCTCCACAGACTTCCAGACAGCTGATACCGACCCCGGTCAGGGTGGGAGTTGCGCCACTGCCGGGCTGATAGCCGAAGCCGCGTTTATCGGGAGTCGAGCAGTGCTTGACGTACTCGACCGCCTTGTCGATCGCCTCGGCGGGAACATCACAACCGACATCCTTGGCGGCCCGGAGAGACATCACCTGCCAGCCGGTCACGCTGAGATCACTGTCGCGGCTGTCGACCTGGTAACGCCAACCGCCCGCATGGCGTTTGTCTTTTTCGAAGGCCTGCGACTCCAGGATCAACCGGATGGCGAGTTCGAGGGAACGCTTGAGCAATTTGGCCTGGGCCTCGTCGACCATACCGATGGCCTCCGCCAGCATCAGAGTGCTGATGCCGTGGGCGTACATCGGGCCGTGACTACGCTTGGCGATGAGCATCCCGTTGTCCTCCTGGCGGGAGATGACCCAGCGGATGCCTTTATTGATGATGTCCCCGTAGGGGCCTTCACCCGGGATATGACCAGCAGCCATGTAGGCCATGCAGGCGAGCGAAGTGGCTGCGGTACACTCGCCGTAGGAGTCGGCTCTCCAGGCTCCCTCGGGGAGCTGTGCGGACGCGAGAAAGTCGAGTGCCCGGACGATCGCATCATCGACCTTACGCTGAGTGTCGACATCGATCGCAGAGGAGACAGCGCTGCGTCCCAGCAATGCCCCGGCCAGGGCCGCTTGCATCGCATTCCGTCGAGTCAGTTTCATGGGGCGGTTCCTGACTCGGCGGGGGCTGGGGAGCCCGGAAGTTCAGGCTGCTGTGACCGGGAGATCTCATCGAAATAGCGACGGATCAACTGGGAATAATCCCCGTCGGGCCGTTTGCGGGTGGCCTGCAGAATCTCCGTCTTGAGAGATCCGGGGAGCTCGCCCCAGTTGCGGGTGGTGAGTCCTTTCAAGTGGTTTTCCAGTTCCACAATCCGGGCTTCGTCGGCGTTGCCAAAGTCGCTCTGGTTGGTGGCCTGGGACTGCTGATTGGAGTCAGACTTTCCGTCGGAACTCGGTTTTCCGGGTTCACCATTGGGGAGCCCGAACTGACTCATCGCCTTCCGCATGTTGGCAGCCGTTTGTTTGAGCTGGTCGGAGGCTTTATCCCCCGCGCCATTTTTGCCTTGTTGACGGGAGCCGTTGGGGGACTTCCCATCGTCGGGTTTGACTTCGCTGCTGCCGTCGGCGTTCTCGCCAGCTTTGGCCGATTGAGTGGATTCTCCCTCCCGCTGGGCATCACTCTTGGTCTTCTCGCCGTCGGCCGACTCTTGAGGCTCTCCATTGGGTTGGCCTTCGCCGGGTTTCTGGCCAGTGGCTCCGTGGGCGTTGCTCTGGGCGAGCTTCTTTCCAATTTTGTTCAGCTGTTGTGCTGCTTGGGCGACGTTCAGGGCTCCTTCAGGCGGGACCGATGAGTTTCCTCCGGGGCTGGGGGGAGGCGGTGGCTCGGCTTGCCCCTCGCCCGCTTTCCCGGACTCGGGGGTACCAGCTTCAGGTTTCGCTGGCTCGGGCGGAGTTGTTGAAGAAGCATGATCGGGCGTCGGTGTTCCCTGTTCCGAAGAGTCTTTCCCCACGGGCAATTTGCCAGCTTCACGCAGGGCCATGGCCGCATCGCTGGCTCGTTCGGCTGCCAGCTGAGGGTTGTTGTCACGCAAGCTCTGCTTCGTGGCCAGCATCGCCTCTTGCGCCCGCTGTGCCGAAGTGCCTGATGCCTGGGCTTCCTGAGCCTTGGTGTCTTGCTGCAGAGGTTGCATGCCGAATGATTCGGCGACCTGGGCGAGTTCGTTCGTCAGTCGCTCCGTTTCTTTTTGCAGCTGCTGTTGGGCCTGCTGCTGGGTCTCGCGCCGACCGGCGGAAGAGTTCCCGATCTCGCTGACTTTCGTAGAGAGTTCGGCTTGTCGCGCGGCAAGTTTCTGGGAACTGGCAGCCAACTCTTCATTCGGCCCGCCGAGGCTCTTGGGCTGCTTGCGGAACAGCTCTGCGGCCTCGTCTCCGCGCTGAACGGCGGCCTGTCCCGACTCAGCTGCGGTGTCGGGACTGCCAGTGGTCAGTTGTTGAAGAGCGGATTGAGCCTGATCGGCGAAGAGTTGAGCGGCTTTCGTGGCCGCCGATTCTTTGCCCGATTGAGCTTCGGAGTTCAGTGCCAGTTCACGGGCTGCCAAAGCGATTCGCTGCTGCTCTTCGATGGCCGTGGCGACCGATTCGACGATCTGAGGCGAAGTGGGCTCCGCGGAATCCGCAGGAGGCATGTCGGTGGCCGGCGTCTCGGTCGAGGGGGCCTGATCTGGTTGGGCGTTGTCAGGTGTGGTCTCTGCGGGAGCTGCAGGCGGTGGAGTTCCCTCGGCAACGGGCGTCGTCGAATCAGGTTCAGTTGCCGCTGCTGGAGTTCCTTCCGCAGGGGGAGGGGAATTCCCGGCGGCACGCTGCGCCTCACGCGTCAGGGCTGCGCTGAGCTGATCTTCCTGACCCGCGAGTGCACCCGCCTGATCCAGGAGATTCTGCAGACGACCGATCAATGCCCCTTGAGCGGCGCTAACCAGTTCGGGGCGTTTGTAGATCAGCTGGTCGAGATCCTGCGTCAGCTTCTCATGCTGAGACAGCAGCATGTCTTGCTGTTGTTTTTCCTCATCGGCGGCGAATGGTGTGGGAGAATCGGGGGTCCGCTCCGCGTCGGGGATCTCCGCCGCGTCGCGGCGTTCCTCGAAGTTCTCGGTCTCTTCGGCCAGCTTCTCGGTACGATTCGCCAGACGTTGCAACTCGAACAGATCCCGCTCCAGCAATGACAGCTGTTCATGCCGGGTCTGGAGTGCGAGCAGTGAATTTTCTGCCGCGTTCAAGTGGGTCACAACTTGCTTGAGGACATCTGACTTGGCGGGCAGATCGGTGGTGGTCGGAACCTGGGATGTCTTCTCTGCGGCGGGAAGGATGTCGTCTGCGACGACCTGCTTCAGGGGAGCTGCCAACTTCTCAAAGAGGGGATGATTGGCAAACGTCGCAGCGAGTTTTTCGCCTTTGTCAGCGATCTCGCGTTGCGTGTCAGCCAGTGGGGGGGCCTGAGCATCCTGTTCAAATGGTTTGCTGTCGGTGGCTGCCTTGTCGACCGTCTTCTGCAACTCCTGCACTTCGGTCCGGGTGGTGATCACCTCGTTCCGAAGATGTTCGAGCTGATTCTTCCACTCCTCACGTTCCTTGGCGATTTCTTCGAATCCGTAAGGCAGAGAGTCCTGGTGAATGCGAACCATGCGTTCGGAGGTCCAGGTCTCGTTGGGACCGGGGATCTGGCGTTCATCGGCAGCGCGGGCTCGCAGCGTAATGACCTCGTTGGGAAGCAGTCCGAACTCCGCGAGGCTGACCTGGAAGGCCTCTCCAAGCTCTTGCGTTCCCAGCTTGGAGGCCTCGACGGGAATCGTTTTCAAGAGCTTGCCCTCGGGGAAGTTCTTGATCTGCAACTCCAGAGCGGCCAGTCCGACATCATCCGTGGAATAGACGGGAACCGAGATAATCTCGTCCGGGCGGGCTGTGCCTTGCTCGTTGTTGTCGGCGAACTCCACTGTGGGAGGCTGGTCGATGTGGAGATCGAGGCTGCGAATAGGTTCCTTGGGATTGTCGAGACCAAACTCGTCGACCGCGTGCAGAATAAATCGCCCGGGGCG
>CANJZR010000176.1 GCA_947479075.1 Planctomycetaceae bacterium | reverse complement strand
GTGACTTCGCAGACACCGGTATCGCCTGTAGATGCCTCTTCAGCGGTCGAGCACCTGGCTGACATTCCGGACTTACAGCTGCGTTTGCCGCTGGAACGATTCGGAATGGAGATGACTCGCGAATCAATTCCCGGCAATCCCGATCGAGCGATAAAACATCTTGAAGGGCTATGCCGCGACGTGCTGGACGAGGCCGACAACTGGGTCCTCTCTCTGGCGATGACCGAAGATGAGCAAGCGGTGCTGAAGTCCATTATCGAGGCAGCTCCGCTGGACGATCGAACCGGGTCGCGTGGCTGGCGTTCGACGATGTTCAGCACGACATCTCCTACCGGACGAGCGTGTGTTCGCGAGTCGATTACCCGGCCCGGGGTTACTGCCTCACCGGGGCGGCGTCTGCTATGCTGGGGATTCATTCTGGGTGAGGGGACGGACGCTCAAGCGGTCTGGTTTGCCCGTCCTCGCGAGAAGCTGCCGGGGGTAGCGACTCCTTCGTCTGCCCTGGTCCCAACAAGTCGAGAATAAGGCACGCTCCATGAAGGGGTTCACCGGCCTGCTGATTGCCGCGATTCTCGGATTGGCAGGAGCTGTGTGTAACTGGCTCTACCTGCAGCGGGCCTCGAATACCTTGGGGCGAGTGTCGTTTATCTCCATCCGTCCCGACGTGCAGCTGAATGTCGGCGATCCAATCAAGGATGAGGATCTGCAGCGGATCGATCTCCCCGACAATGCCGCTGGCAACCTGAGAAGCGTGGCTCCTGAGTGGTCGGCCAAGGCCGCAGTGGTCGGGCAGCGTGCCAACCGGATTTTCAGTGGTGGCGAGATCATTCTGGAAATGGATCTGGCGGCCCCGGCCCAGCAGCAACTCGCCAAAACCCTCCAGGAGAACGAAGTCGCATTCTGGGTGCCGATCGATCCGCGATCAGTCGTCGCGGAGCAGATCAATCCGGGCGATCTTGTCTCTTTTGAAGTCCCGGCTTCCGTGCTCACGAGCGGCACCGCTCCCATGCCGACCTCAGCCACGCCGCGAGCTGGGGCCAAGGACCAACCTGAAATCATCGGCCCATTCCGTGTCCTGGCGATTGGAGCCAGACGCGAGCCGATCAACGTCCAGCAGGCCTTCCGTGGTCGTGCTGGCACGGAGACGACTCTGACGATCGTCGCGGAGCTGAAACAGGGACAGCTCGATCCGCTCTCCGCCCGGCTGTCCGAAGTCCTCGGCTCGCAGAATCGCCAAGGACTAATCGTGCTTCTGCATTCGGCCCGGCACCCCGCTCCATAACGGTTACTCGCGCTGCTTCTTGTCCAGCTGCCGAGTTCACGCGACTCAAATTCCACGGGTTAGTGAAACCTTACCGTTCATTTCTCGCACGCCTGGAAATCGCGTTGCAGTGGTTATGACAGTGCGAGACGATTGAGTCTGAGGGGCCGCGCAACTCCGCTCATGCGGGAGCCCGCGATAGCCGATGGCGCTGACTGGCGGACACCAGAGAGCTCCTCTCCCCACCAACCCGCAGCGTCAGCGAGGGCGAGCATCAGTAAGCCCTGCTTCGCCAGTCCCGACTGACGCGTCGTGGTGATTCAGACCTCGCAGCTGCCCGGTGACCAGCGTTCGTACTCCCTCAGCTTCCGACATGCTCCTGTCACGACAGATGCTGGCTTCGCTGATCTGCGCTCTGCTGAGCGTGGGGCTGCTGATGGTTTATAGCGCCAGCATGACAGCTCGTCCCTCCGATGTGGAAGAGTTCTACCTGACCAAGCACGCACTCTTTCTCCTCATGGGGCTGGCACTGGGGGGCATTGCCTCCGTCATGCCAGCGAACTTCTGGAAGCAGGCTGCTCCGTGGATTTTTGGACTGGGGCTGGTGCTGTTGGTCATCGTGCTGATCCCCGGAGTCGGGACCCAGGTCAAAGGAGCCCGCCGCTGGCTGAGACAAGGCGGCATGTCACTGCAGCCGTCGGAGTTCATGAAGATCGCGGTGACGTTGTTGCTGTCTTCCGGGATGGAGAGACTCTGGCAGCGCCGACATGACTTCGTGCAGGGGACTATCGTCCTGCTGGCACCCATCGCAGCAGCGATCTTGCTGGTGGTCATTGAACCCGATCTGGGCGCAGCTGTCATGCTCAGCGCGACAGCACTGCTCGCACTCTTTATTCGGGGCTGGCCGTTGGGGAGACTCCTGGCGGGCGGGGCACTCGTGATCCCGGCGGCGTTCGTCTGGCTGGTCCTCAAGCCTTACCAGCTGCGACGGTTGCAGGGGTTCCTGGCGACATGGACCGACTTTGAGCAGGCTCCGTATCAGGTGCAACAGTCGTTAACGACGCTGGGAGTTGGCGGCCTCTCGGGGACTGGTCTCGGTGAAGGCACCCAGAAGCTCAGCTTCCTGCCCGAGGCCAACACCGACTTCGTCTTCTCGGTCGTGGGCGAAGAGCTGGGACTGGTCGGCACACTGGGGATCTCGGCACTGTGGCTGTCGGTGTTGTGGGTCGGGGCGCAAGTCATCCGTCCGCTGCGTCGCGATTCGTTCGAGTACACCGTCGGGTTCGTCCTGCTCTGCCAGCTGGTGGCCCAGGCTGCGACCAACGTGGCAGTCACTACAGCTATGCTCCCCCCCAAAGGAATCGCCCATCCGCTAATCAGCTACGGCGGCAGCTCGCTGTGGGCGTCGTTGCTGGCGATCGGCATTCTGCTGAGTGTCTCGAGGAGGAACGCCGAGGGCTGAGGGCCTGCGGCCAAGGCCGAAACCTCGGGAGGGCGAAGCTCCTGCTGAGCCGCGAACGCCAACTGACACCCCCTTCGCCAACCGCCCCCACCGGATCACTCCCCCTCCCACTTTACCCGTCATCACCAGTTTTGACGCCAAGAGCTCCGGTTCGAAACAGCCTCCTGCTTTTGCCCAGATTCCTCTTGAGAAATCGATTTCACAAGGGTAGCGTGATGGGCGAATGGATTCGTATGCGAGCCATGATCTCGCCGAGACGGAACTCACGCGGCCCTTTGTCCGTGACACGTACTTCGATTCTGCAACCTGTCTCATGCGTGTCGTTGAGTTTCTGACCACTGCGATCCCGCCGTCGGGGTCGTGATCCAAAAGTCTCGTGATCTTCACGAGCAGGCAATCCGGGGAACATCTCGCCGTCGCCTCACCAACCCGAAGCGTCAGCGAGGGCGAGCCAAGCTGGGCCGGGTGAGTGCTCCAAGGCAATCTGCCGAGGCGTCACTCTCCGTCACAGCCGCCAAGCGTCACCCCGTGCCGCGGGCCGTATGGGAGAATCCAATCATGGAAATGTATTCCGATCAAAAGTCAGCCGAACCAGTCGACCCCATCGAAGAAATGCAGCTGCGAACCTGGGCCAGAACGCACTACCTGCCCCCCCAGAAACGCAACTCGAAATGGCACCCCGTGATCCTGGACGAAATGTCGCGTAAAGACCGGGGTACGTGAGGTTGGGGAGTTGAGTCTCCATATCCGATGTGTAGCACCGGCCAAGCGCATTCCTGCAGGGTGCCACTGGCGAGGGCTTTGACTCGCCAGTGCTGGACGAGTCAATCAAGTAGCAATGAGAGTCACCGAACCGCCGTGAGCGTAATCACTGGCGGCCCAAAGCGACCGCCAGTGCCAACCAAACAGACAACATCCGCCGTTGAGCTGTCGGTGCCACCCCGCCGGTGAAAGGAAAAAGAATCCGAAAGAAAATGGTCCCCTCTGGCCAGAAGGTCAGGATTATTGGCCACCGGGGTGGTAGTATCAATATGGGTTTTATCAAGTCCTTCAGTAGGTCAAAAATGAGACTTGAGGACGTACGTGAGCGAATCCTTGCAGAGGGTTTTTTTGCTAAACTCGACGATAATGATGCGAGAGTGCTTCATTGTCATCAGCGAGTCCCTGGTGAAAACACTGGAACCTCCTTCAGATTGACACTGAAATCAACTGAATGGAAACTGTTATCTTGGGGATACTTGAAATGGAGTATTCCTAGTACTACATCCCCAGTTGAAGTGGCATTGGCGTGGTTAAGAAATGCCGATCACCGAGTTGTCCCACCAAAAGAACTAGTAGAGAAATTCTCATTGATAAGCGTGCCTTGGGACTACCCTCCTGGCGTTCTCGAGCAATACGCCCAGGCTAGAAAGAAGAGAGAAGAGAGACGCGGTGGTCCGAGTTAATCCCGTTTATAAGGTGAAATGCCTCATTGCGGAGGGAGTTAACCTTTGTGGCTTTCCATCAAGGAGTGCAGCATGGCACGAGGGCAGCGGGATCTGGGGTTGGAGCGGCAGTGGCGGGAGCGGATGCGGGGTGGCGAGCGAGTGGGTTGAGTGTTCGCGAGTTCTGTCAGCGGCGGGGATTGACCGAGCCGACGTTTCATTATTGGAGGCGGGAGCTGCGGATACGGGACTTAGTGGCATCGACTGCGGCCATGAGTTCGAGTTTGGGGAAGAAGTCTCGACCTGCGTTTGTCCCGCCCGCCGGGTGCCACTGCTGGCTTGTCCAGCAGTGTGGATCGCAGTTGGGCTGACTCAGCTGTGATGACATTTTCGGTAGGCCGAAGTGGACGATTTCACACACCCATCGACGCCACCACATAGGCCCCCTCAGCGGCACTGCTGGACAAGCCAGCAGTGGCACACATATGGCGGAGATGAGAGTGACGGATGCCCCCCTCCACGAATCGTGGTAAGATCCTTCCAGCGACTCTACGTCTCTCTTCAAGGATCGATCATGCGGCGAATTTGGTTGTGTGTGGCGGTACTCGGTTGTGCAGCTGTGGCTCGGGGTGATGACTGGCCGCAGTGGATGGGGCCGAAGCGGGATAACGTGTGGCGGGAAACTGGGCTGGTCGACGAGCTCCCCAAGGAACCCAAGATCCTGTGGCGGGCTCCGGTCGCGGGCGGGTACTCGGGCCCCGCAGTGGCGGGGGGCAAGGTCTACGTCACCGATTATGTGACGAGCGATAACGTCAAGATCGACAACTTCGACCGCAAGGAATTCACCGGCGTCGAACGGATCATTTGCCTCGATGAGAAGACCGGCAAGGAACTCTGGTCCCACGAACACCCCGAGAAGTACGCGATCTCCTACCCCGCCGGGCCACGCAGCACGCCGCTTGTGCATGCGGGCAAGGTCTACGCGCAGGGAGCCGAGGGGGTGCTCGCCTGCTTCGACGCAGCGTCGGGGGAAGTGCTGTGGCACAAGAGCCTGAAGGAGACCTACAACACCAAGGCCGCCCTGTGGGGTTACGCCAGCCAGCCGCTGATCGATGGTGACAAGCTGATCGTCCTCGCCGGCGGTGAAGGATCGCACTGTGTCGCCCTCAACAAAGATACCGGCGAAGAGATCTGGCGAGCCGGTACCGCCAAGGAACAGGGGTATTCCCCACCGGTCATCATTGAGCAGGCGGGCGGGCGGCAGCTGGTGCTCTGCACCCCCGAAAGCATCTACGCCGTCGACCCCGAAACGGGCAAGCAGCTGTGGCTGCAGGAGTACGAAGGCAGCAACGGGTCGATCATCATGACCCCGATCCACCACGGCAACCATCTGTATATCGGCGGCTGGGACAAGAAAAGCATTCTGATCGAGCTGGGTGCCGACAAGCCGACTGCCAAGACCGTCTGGCGTGACAAGGACGAGGGTGCGATCTCAGCTGTGAATGTCCAGCCGTTCCTGATGAACGGGAACGTCTATGGCGTTGACCAGGGCGGCGAACTTCGGTGCATCGACCTTCCCGATGGAAAGATTCTCTGGACCACGCCACAACCTCTGGCGGCTCGCAAGGTCCCCAGCGGGACGGTCTTTCTCGTGCGGAGTGGCGACACCGACAAGTTCTGGATGTTCGCCGAGACGGGCGACCTGATCATCGGCCAGCTGACGCCCGAAGGGTTCAAGGAACTCTCCCGGACGCATGTCATCAACGCGACGAACACCGCCTTCGGCCGAGATGTCGTCTGGTGTGCCCCGGCGTTCGCGAACAAGCGGATGTACGTGCGAAACGACAAAGAACTGATCTGCGTCGATCTGGCGAAGTAGCAGCTGCTGAGGGGCGAGTCTCTGCGAGCAGAACCCTCCCACCCGACGCCCGGCAACAGCAGCAACCCATCAGACATCCGAAGTCGTACACGGCTTCGGATGTTTTTGCATTTCGTCGACCGCGAAGTGCAGCTGGAGTGCCCGGCGGGTACAGCGTTCCTGAAACTGGGCCGCAGTGTCTCCCGAACCTTCGTCGATAAGGGACTCCCACTCTCCGGGCCACTCTTCGAGAATGCGGCTGGCGATCTTGCGACGACCGACCTCATCAAGATCGTTCAGCTCCAGCACTCGATCAATCCGCCCCGGACGAGTCGAGCCTGTGTGTTCGTCCGGAATGCCGAGCGCGGGGTCAATCTTCTCAATCTTGTTCGTCGAGATCACGACCAGCAGTCCATCGGCTCGCTGGATGCCGTCGAGGCAGTTCAGCAGGCAATCAAACGTGAGTGACTGCTTCTCATTCCCCGCGCTGACGTTCCTGCGGCCGTCGAACACCGCATCAATGTCTTCGATCAGAGCCATGCACGGGACCTCAGAGAGCATGTTCGACCATGCTTCCTGCAGTTCGTTGTTGTAAAGGCTGGCCAGATCAAACACGAAGACCGGCAGGTCGAGGTCCTCGGCCACAGCCCGCGCCAGAGCGGTCTTTCCCGTGCCCGGTCGGCCATGCAACAGCCAGCCCCGACGCCACGGGATCCCCCGCTCCCTGTACCACGGCTCGCTGGCCTGCCACTGCCGGGCCTCCTGAACCATCTCCTCAGCCTCGGGCGACAGGGCGAGGCGGTCGATCGCTTCGCCGGGGGCGAGTTGCTCGTGCCCCAGATCCTCAAACCGAAAAGTCAGCGAGCGATGATGCACGCACCCCCGGATGTCGCCATGGCTCGTCGGACTGTTCGACTTGCGAGGCGAGGCACTGGTCTGCATGACCTGCTTACCAGCTGTCCCTGAGACGAGACGGACGGTGTGACGCCTTCCCCCCGTTTCGAGGTTTTCGACGATCTGCTGGTTGTACCACTGCGTGGCGTTGCAGATCAGCTGATCGGGATCAAACATCCCTCTGAGAAACAACAGCTGCAGACACTCGTCGGAATATTCTCGACAGTTGGTCCCCGACTCCGATTCGTCGGGCCGCCCGAAGCCGCGTTTGGTCCACAACGGTTTCCATCCGGCCCAGAAGAGCTTGCCATCCTTGGGGGTGATTTCCATCGGAACGAGCTGGACTCTCTGCCGGGGCCGCACGAACAGCATCCATCCCATGTACTCGCGCGGGCCGAAACGGGAGGCCTGAAAATGCGACTTGAGATAGAGCAACAGAGCATCCGCGACATATCCGCTGACCGTCACCTGCACGATGACTCGGCTCATGACCTGCTTGTAGAAACCGTTCAGGTAGGACCAGCACGAAGCCACCACGGTGAACCCCGCCGCAGCCCCCGCGGCCCACCACCCATACTGCGAAGCATTTTCCATCGACCGACATACTCCCGAAAGGACCCGCAATTGTTCGCGAGCCTGGGGAGAAGACAAGAGGTGGAGGAAAAAGGTTCGCGGAGAGGGGAAAGCAGAGATGGGACACAGATGGCACAGAACTGCACGGATCAGGAGGGAATGGAAAGCTGTCCCATTGGAACTGTGAGATCGCCGAACGACAGGCGTTTTGCCGAGAGAACGCGAGTTTCACGTTG
>CANJZR010000175.1 GCA_947479075.1 Planctomycetaceae bacterium | reverse complement strand
GCAAACATCCGAGGATGACCTTTCCGCTTTGTGAAATCAGGAACGCCTGCGCCTCACGCCAGTCTCGCCCGCTTGCGAATCAACCACTCGGCAGTCAGGCAGGCCAGCAGCAGAACCACGAGTTCCCACCGCTTCCAGAGTGGAATCAGTTCCGCAGCTGTCTCCGCCACGGGGCGACCTTCGGGCAGTTCCCGAGCCAGCTGTCCGGCTTCGGTCCAATGATAGAACTTGCCGTGAGTGATACGAGCCGTCTCTCGCAAATCCTCGTGATTCGCAGCCCGCTCACGCAGTTCCCGGTTGGGGATTTCGACCCGGAACCGGCAAGGGTCCGTCGGCGATGGCGAATCCGCCGACTCGATCCAGGCCTGATACTGTCCGACCGGTTCCATCGGCAGCACAGCCTCGTATTGCGAACCGCTCTCCCCCACGCGTTCCAGAGTCACACGCCGACGCTCACCGCCTGATCGTTCGACAATCGCCACCAGAGAATCCGCTTCGCCACCCACACCACCACGGCTGCGGGCCATCAGTCGCACACTCTCGCCGATGGTATAAACCGGCCGATCGCTCGTCAGCTTGAGGATCCGTTCGGCCCCCAGCAGCTTGGCTCGACACAATTGACGCAGGACCTGCCCCCAATAGCGGCCATAGACTGCATCCTCGCGCCCCTGCCTCCATTGCCACATTTCATCGGTTGCGTGAAACAACACCTGACCTGCCCCAAACCGCTGCCACACGAGGACTGGCATCTTCCCCGAGTCGGAGAACCGATTGGACTGCACCGCCAGTGTGACAGCTCCCGGTTTGCACTTCCCGACGTTCCACGCCCAATGCAAATCGGGCAATGACCTCCACAACGCGGCCGGGTCTGCCATCTGATCATCGAGCCGCAGAAACGTCTGTGTACGTCCCTCCGGCGTCGGTTCCAACTGAAACCCAAGTCCCAATGTGACTTCCCGGGCAGGCAGAGTGAGAGTTTCGAGGTCCACCGGGCAGAGGACTTCCAGGGGAGTCCCCAGAAACGATTTCGGATTGTGCTTCTCTCCGGCAATCAACAGCAGCCCGCCCCCCTGCTCTGCCACGAACGATCGCAAATGCGCGAACGACTGCGGATTGAAAAACGAGAGATCGACATCCCCCAGAATCACGACATCGAACTTCTCCAGTTCGTCCTGCTGGGTCGGATACCCTGCCAGCGCGGTTCGATCTTCCTGAACGAAATCGATATCGGAGTCCTGCAGCACGGTCTTGAGATCGATCATCTCATCGCGTTCGAGCAACGGCTTCAGGTGACGAAACTCCCAGCGTGGCGCCCGCTCCACCAGCAATACACGAATCTTCGTCCTCCGGACGCTGACCGAACTCTTGAGGGAATTATTCTCCACGGTCGATTCACCGGTCACAGGGACGATTGTGATCTCGTATTCCTGATCACCCTCGACCTGCGGGACCGTCAACAGCTCGATGGAGAAGGGATTCGTCGTCGGCTGGACCTCCGCCGTGGCCAGCACTTCGGCTTCGCCCACTCGGCGCAATGTCGCTCTGACTTTCTCGTCTTTCACTCCCCAGCGGCGCACGCGGGCGGAGAACAACAGCGGATCCCCGAGTATCGCCAGCCGCTCGGCCAGTACATCGGTCAGTTCCAGATCGCGTTCGGGATCGCTGCTGCCGAGCCCCACCGAAAAGATCGGAATCGACTGTAAGTTGGCCTGCTCCGCAGCTGCGCTGGTTCGTTCGCTGGCAGACCGGCTGGCAACGCCGTCTGTCAGCAGCACGATCCCAGCAGGCGTCGCTCCCCGAAACTCCTCGTAGATTTTCTGGAGACAAGGTGCGGGACGAGTTTCAATGCCGTTCGGCTGAAGCTCCCTCAATGCCTGCTCCACCAGTTGCGGCTCATCTCCCCCACTCGACGTGAGAGGGGCCACCGTGTCATCAAAGGTATACGCCTTCAAGCGATACCGCGCCCCGAGCGTCTTCAGCAGACTCGCTCGGGAGTCGAGCAGCACCGACTTCGCGATCTCCAGTCGGCTGGCTTCAGGCAGCTTCTTCTCCGTTAACCAGCGCCGAGCCGGCTCCGCATATGTTGGCGAGCTGTATTGGTCGACACTCCCCATGCTGGCCGAGGAGTCGACCATCAGGACCAGGTACGGTAACCCCGTCCGCTGCACAGACAACGCCAGCCCCGAAACCATCAGCAACAGCAGCAACAAACTTGCAACTCGCAAGGCCGTGAGAGTTGCCCGAGTGCCTCGGGATAAACTGCGCCCCTGACGACAATAAAGCCAGACAATCGCGGCGATGCCCAGCACGCCCAGGCTGACAAGTCCTCCAGGCAGAACCCCCGCTGTGGTGTCACGAGCGACGATCTCCCAGGCCGTCCCTTGACCGGGTTCAGCGGTCGGTACCTCGAAGTACCATTCGATCAATCGCTGGAGTCGATTCACGGTGACGACACGACAGGGGATGAAACAGACACCAGCGAGGAACAGCCAACACCACGGAGCGTGGATCTTACCACGACTTAACCCTCCTCGCATGCATGCTTTCCTTCTGCCGCCATGGTTGCCAAAATAGCCGACGTGAAAATCAACCTGGTCCGTCCGGCCCGTGGCATTGTGCAACAAGGTCACCGGCCGGGTCAGTCGGCTGCACGAGGGGACTTCCAGTGATCTTTGGATTTGGACGGAAGCAAAATGAAGAAGATGACGACGACGATGAAGAAGAAATCGATTACGTCCTCTTCCAGGGTGCATTGAACGGCAACGAACCCGACATGAAGGGCAACGCCAAGCTCGTTCAGGCGGGCTTGCTGCGTGCGAAAGAGCTGATCACGAACGCCATCTACCGGCGTGCCGAGATGGTGCGTATTGAACCCAAG
This sequence comes from Planctomycetaceae bacterium, assembly GCA_947479075.1. GTDB lineage: Bacteria > Planctomycetota > Planctomycetia > Planctomycetales > Planctomycetaceae > TH-plancto1. Next base: position 4,856 of record CANJZR010000175.1, on the reverse strand, counting down.
GGGACATTCGCCGTCTCCACTCTGTTCGTCGACGGCGTTCCATTCCCCGGATCCAAGATGCCTTCACAGGCAGCACTGGCCATCACGCAGATGTTGAAACTGCTGGCCGGATTGGATGTGAAGCTGCGAACCAGCCCACAAACGGGGGGGATCAAAGCCCAGCACGCAGACAACAAGTTTGAAATCCGCGTGGACACGATGCCGACCCCCACCGGGGAACGGCTGATCGTTCGTATTCGTAACGTCAAACAGACATTTGAAACCCCCGAAGAACTCGGCTGGGGCAATTCACTCAAGGAAAAAATCCGCGAGCTGGCTTCCCAGAAAAAGGGGATCATTATCGCGGCAGGACCACCGCTGTCCGGTGTCTCCTGCGCGGCGTTTGGATTGTTGCGATCCATTGACGCGTACCTCTTCAACATCTACTCCCTGGCCAAAACCGGAAAAGACATCGCCCACGTGGCGGAGTTCAAGGCAGAAGAAGGAGACACCTTTCAGCAGACGATGGCCCGTGCGATCCGCGCCGAGGGAGACGTTCTGTTCGTGCCGCCGGTTCGCGATGGCGAACTGGCCAAAATGCTGCTGGAGGAAGCCGAGGATGCCTGCATCATCACAGAGATGACCGCCAAGGACTGTGCCGACGCGATCGCGCGTTTCGTGCAGTTTACGGAGGATCCCATCCTGAGTGCGGAACGTCTGCACGGTGTCATCAGCCAGAAACTGGTCCGGTTGCTGTGTACCGATTGTCGTCAGGCGTATCGCCCCAACCCGAAACTTCTGCAGAAGGTCGGCCTCCCTCCCGAAACCAAGGTCTTGTATCGACCACCTCGCCCTGACGAAGAGGAAGAGGACGATGAACAAGAGGTTTGCGAAAAGTGTGGCGGCGTCGGGTACTTCGGCCGGACAGGCATGGTCGAATTCATCGAGATCAACGACGCGATGAAACAGATCATTGAAGCCGGGGCGGACCCTGCCAAAGTACGAGACCAGGCCAAGAAGGATCGAATGCAGTCGTGGCAGAGCGATGGCATGCGACTCGTCGCAGCGGGCAAGACTTCTCTGGAGGAACTCCAGCGGGTGTTCAAACCCGCCAAGTAACTTCGGTTTCTGACAGCGGGTAGTCGACCTCGTACCCATCTCCTGCGGGTGAACAATTTTGACAGCGACCGGAATCTTTTGATCTCCGGTCGCTGTTTTCACGTAATCAGACAACGCAGCTCTCCTCAACTCCAGCGAGTCGGAGTCGGAATGACGATTATCGTGGAATGCGATTGTGGCCGAAAAATGCGAGCCCCCGACCAGATGGCGGGGCGAGTCGCCAATTGTGTCTGTGGCAAAACGGTCACTCTCGTCCTGGAGGCGAAACCCCATCAGTTCGGTGAAGTCGAGCCCGAATTCGATGAACCTGATGCAAACGCTGCCCCAGCTCCTGTCGTCGTGAAGACGCGGGTTGGCAAGAAGACCGGACCGAAAAAGTCCTACTTTCGACCATCGCAGGGCCGGAATGTCGAACGCGGTGATTCCGAGGACGAGCCCCCTGTTGCCGTGTCGACTCCATCGAAGAAGAAGAAACGCCGACACGACAAAGTGTTAGCGACGGACCGAAAACGGCAAACACTGGAAGGCTTTATCCCGGGATTGCTTCGCAGCTTGAAGTTCCCATTTCGGACTGAAAGCATGATGGCGATCGGCTTCATGGCTGTCGCCTACGGAGCCTTCACTTCCGTCTCGGGGTTCATGCTGTACGGGGCCATGAGTTTCCGCATGATGGTGATCATGTTGCTCGCCACGATGATGATTCTGGGGTATTTCTCGTTCTTTCTGCTCCAGATCTTTCGGCTGGCCACCGTTGACGAAGACGATATGCCCATCGCCATGGAATTCGACATGGGCCAGATCATGTCCGATTTGTGGACTTGGGCAGGATCGATCTGGTGGAGCGGGTTTCCACTGGCCGTTTACTGGTTCATCATGTCCCGGCTCATTCGTTGGGGCTATATCGACACCTTCGAATGGGTCCCCCTCACGATCGCTCCTGGACTGATTCTTTGTCTGGTGATGTTTCCCATGGCCCTCATGTCGTCCGCACTTCACACCACGGTCTTGGCGGCGAATCCCTGGACAGTGATCCGCACCATTTTCCGTGTGCCGCTGGAATACATCGCCACGCTGAGCGTCTTTGGCTGCCTGTGCATCACGACTGCCATTATCGGTGCCGTACTGCCTCCCGTGCCCACTGCCGTCCCGATTGTCTCTCAGATTTTCGCCTGGACGCTGATGTTTTACGCTCTCACAGCGTCTGCATATGGTTTGGGGAACTTCTATTACCGCAATCGACTGAAAATCGGCTGGTTTGGCGAGCTGCCCCGTCAGATCTGAGAGAGACCTGCCGTTTATATGCGTGACGCCTGTCAGGTCGCTTGTGAGTCAGACCTGTTTCGAGGAATAATATGCAGGTTGATTCGACTTTCCTTGTCGAAGGGATCCCATGCGTCCAGCCGCCATTACATTGACCTCTTTGGCTTTCATTCTCATGACTGCAGCCGTTTTTTCTGCGCCTCCCGAAAAAGACAGCTTCGGCCAGACCGCCAAGGGCGAAGTTGTGGACCGCTTCACGCTCCGGAACAAGGGAGGCGTCGTGGCCCGCCTGATGACGCGCGGGGCCACGCTGACGGAACTGCAGGTTCCCGATAAGGCTGGCCAACTGGCGGATGTGGTTCTCGGTTTTGATGACGTTGCTGGCTACGAAGGCGATGGCAACCAGCATTTCGGCTGTACCACCGGCCGCGTCGCCAACCGCATCGCTAAGGGCAAGTTCACCGTCGATGGCAAGGAGTACACGCTGGCCGTCAACAACGGGCCGAACTCGCTGCACGGCGGAATCAATCGCGCTCTCGGCCAGGTCGTCTGGGCTGCGGAACCATTCGAGAACGAAAAGGGACCGGGCGTGATCTTCCGCTACACCAGCCCGGACGGCGAAGAAGGATTCCCCGGCCAGCTCGATTGCACCGTGATCTACCAGCTGACGCACGAAAACGAAGTCCGCATCGACTATGTCGCCACGACTGACAAGGCGACCCCGGTGAACCTCACTAACCATAGCTATTTCAACCTCAGCGGTGCGGGCAGCCCCACGATCTTGAATCATGTGCTGACGCTGAACGCCGACAGTTACACGCCCACCGACGACACTGGAATTCCGACCGGACAGATTGCCCCGGTCGAGGGAACGCCGCTCGACTTCCGCAAGGCCACGGTCATCGGTGAGCGGATTGCTCAACTCGAATCGACGCCCACGATTGGCTATGACCACAATTATGCACTCAACGGAAAGGCCGGCGAGCTGCGGGAAATTGCCAAGGTCCACGACCCCGTCTCGGGCCGCGTCATGACCGTGCTGACCACCGAGCCCGGCGTTCAGCTCTACACGGGCAACTACCTCAAGTCCCAGACGGGCAAGAGCGGCAAGGTGTACCCGCAACGCAGCGCCCTGTGCCTGGAGACCCAGCACTATCCCGACTCAGTCAATCACCCGGAGTTCCCCACGACAATCCTGAAGCCGGGCGAAAAGTACACGCAAACCTGCGTGTACGCATTTCACGCGGAGTAGTCACAGCCTCGCTGTGAACTGGCCGCGTCTCTGATGACACTCATACGCAGCCCCCTGTCACTGACCGGGGGCTGTTCATTTGGGGAGGTTCTCCTCTCCTCACCAACGCCTCCGGGCGTTCGCACTCAAGAAGAAATCATGGCTGCTCGCGAAGAAGATTTTGATAACGTTCCGACCGCTCCCCGGCTGATCCGACTGCAAAGGTATCTGGCCAGCTGTGGATTGGGTTCACGACGGGCCTGTGAAGAATTCATCACGATGGGCCGCGTCACGGTCGATGGCGAGATCATCACCGAACAGGGCAAGCAGATTAATCCGCAGGTCAACAAGATCGCTCTCGACGGCCAGAAGCTGAAGATGGAGCGGAAACGGTACTACGTCTTCAACAAGCCGCCCGGCGTCCTCTGTACCAACAAGGACCCGCAGGGACGCACGCGTGTGATTGACTTCTTCCCCAAGGAAGGGCCGCGAGTCTTCTCGGTCGGTCGGCTCGACGAAGACAGCGAAGGACTGCTGATCGTGACCAACGACGGCGATCTCGCTCAGAAGCTGGCCCATCCGAGCTATCGGATCTTCCGTACCTACCACGTTCTGGTCGCGGGACACCCTGAACAGGAAACACTGTCCGAGCTTCGCAAGGGAATCTACTTCGAAGAGGGGCGCTTCCGCGTCGAGGGGGTCAAGTCACTGAAACGGCAGGGTGAAAGTACCTGGTGTGAAGTCATCCTCGCGGAAGGGCACAATCGCGAAGTTCGCCGCCTCTTTTCGCGAGTCGGCCACAAGGTCATGAAGCTGCAGCGCGTGGCCTTCGGGCCAATCTTCCTCGGCAAAATGGCGCGCGGCGAGATTCGCGAGATTCGCCGCGACGAACTCGAACGCCTGTTCGGCATGCTGGAACGGAACGAGACGACACGCGAGGAAGACCGCGAACGCCGTCCTCGCCCTGCTGCCCGCCCTAAGACCGGTCAACGCCGGATGAACGATGGAGACCTGCTGAACAAGTCGAGTCGCAAAGCACCGCCCGAACGCAATGCCGCCCCCAAGCGAACCGGCCAGGGGCCCGAACGTCGTGACCGCACCGAATCACCTGTTCGCGCCCGGAGACCTGAACCACGCGCTCCTCGCGAACCACGCGGGTTGGGTGTCGAAGATGTTTCCGACGAGCAAATGATGGGCCTGGTTGAGCGTCCTGCCGGACGATCAGCGGAACGCGCTCGCCCCGCAGCTGGCCCCAAGAAGTTCGCCT
>CANJZR010000174.1 GCA_947479075.1 Planctomycetaceae bacterium | reverse complement strand
TGCCACGGCTGAGGATCTGGCTGACGATCTGCATCGTTACCGCTTCGGCGAGCCGATTCGCGTTCGTCCCATCTCCGTTGTCGAACGCGTCTGGAAATGGTGTCGACGTCGCCCTGCACAGGCCACTTTGATTGCGGTCTTTTTACTGGGAACTGTGGCGGCGTTCGCTGCAACTGCGATACAGGCGAGTGTTGATCGACAACGAATCGCCGACCTGCGCAGTGAGGTGGCCATTCTCACCCAGCAAGGCCGAAACGCTCTCGACCGCGATGAACTGGAAGTGGCTCAGAGCAAGTTTCAGGCAGCCTGGCTGATCGTGCAGTCGGAACCCACGTTGTCCGACCACGAGGCCAGCGTCGCGGGTTGGCTGGATCACAGCCGGAACGCAGCGAATCGATATCAATGGAAGCAGCGCATCCCTCCACGCGAGTATGACGAACGACGGGATGCTGCCCTGGTGGAAAGTCTGCTCGTCGTTCCACACATCCAACACCCCATCGCATTGGCTCGATACTCACTTGAGCAGGCCCTGGAGCTGACGCTCCCCAACGATCCTGCGTGGACGCTGGAGCGTGAACAGCTGGCGCTGGTGAGCGCGGAACTGGTGGCTCTCGAATCGGGGCCCGCAAAGTCTTTGGAGCAAATCGACGCTGGGCGTGAGTTTTCGTCAAACGAATATTGGTCTCACAAGGCGGAATGGTTCACTCAGTTGGGCCGCAGTGCCGAGGCAGACCACGCCAGGCTTCAGACTGACAGATTCCCTCCCCGTCGTGAGGTCATGAATTTCCACACGGGAATGGATCGCATACGGCAGCATCGATTCAGGCGAGCTCGACAGAACTTTGAGCGAGTCCTCGACGCAGAGCCAGAACATTTCGTCGCCCGCCTGGCCTTGGCAATCTGCGATCTCCATCTGCTGCGGGCTGGTGAGGCTAAAGTCGGTCTCACCGCGTGTATTGCCCAGCGTCCCCGATTTGCGTGGAGCTACATATTTCGCAGTGCGGCTTGCCGGGCTCTCGGGGAATCGAATGCGGCGATTGTCGATCTGGAACGAGCTCTGGAATGTGGTTCCCCTAGTACCGAACGATATGTCTCGCTTATTAAGCTGGGGCGGTTGTTGCAGCTCGATGGAGATAGGCGGAGTTCTGCGGCACGCTTTACCGAAGCTACGAAACTGTTGCCCCATGAACCCGCGGGTTGGGTACACCTCGCGTGTGTGGAGATGCTGGAAGGACAGTACGAACTCGCCAGCTCACATTTCCTGGAGGCTCTGCACCTCAACCCCATGTCGCGAGATGCCGCATGGGGACAGACGGTTCTCAGTCTCCTTCAGCGCGATTACTCCGCGGCTTACCAACATTTCGAGTCGCAGTTGCGACGCGAAGTCGAACCACTCAACGGACATATCCACTCTGAGTTGCGGCCACAGAATCAGCTCGATGAAACACGTACTCCCCAACAGCTCCCCACAGCATCGAGGGAGCCGTAGCATGCAACGCTCTTCGGTAACCTTTCGCAACAACCAGCGGCCAGCTCAGTCCCGTATGCGAGCGGGTTTCACCATCATTGAGTTGTTGACCGTCATCGCCATCATCTCGCTCCTTCTGGCTCTGCTGCTTCCGGCGGTACAGTCAGTTCGAGAGAATGCGAGAATTGTTCAATGTAAGAACAACCTGAAAAATATGGGGCTGGCCTGCCACAATTTCCATGACACGTACGGATACTTTCCGCGCAACACCATCCGGCCGCGGGGAACGACGAAGATTGATGCCGAGCCCGAGGGGAATCTGTGGAACTGGCACAGCGGAACTTACGAGACGTGGCACCGTGAAATCCTGCCTTTCGTAGAGCATGATGGAGTCCGGGTCCAGGATGCAGTCCCGATTTTCGGCTGTCCATCCGATCCCCGTGGTCCGACATATACCGTTCCTGACTATGGCTTCACCTGGTATGTGGGCGTCTACTCCAACCCCGACACCTTAAACAATGGGGTGATCGTTGACGATTCTGATCTGAGATCCAAATTCACCGTTTCAATGGACCGAATCACGGACGGAACCTCACAAACCATTCTGATCGCCGAGCGGCCACCCGCAGCTGATGGGAACTTTGGCTGGTGGGATTCCCGATGTTGTACCGAGGACAACATTTCCCCCTCGAAGGGGACCAATCGCCCCTTTAGTTCGGGACGACATGGACGGCATTGTCCCGACCCCGCGTACTACGGTCCTGGTGAATACACAGACCGCTGTGCATTTAACGGTTTGTGGTCACCGCATGCAGCTGGTGGAAATTTCTGCATGACCGATGGCAGCGTGCGTCCGATCTCTTATGCCTTGGGGCAGGTCTCTACGGATAGTACCACGCTCATGGAAGCCCTGGCTTCGAGGGCAGACGCCGAGCTGGTTCCAGGCGATTTCTAGCTCCATTTGACTCGCGCAGATTGCTGGATGTGAGGTAGGCACCATCTGGTAGTGACTTCGCGCCGAGGCTGGCTTGATGCTTATCGCACTGTCTCCTTCGCCAAAAATCTGAAATCCTTCTAAAAGCCGTGTCCCATCAGTCGGTCATTCCTGATTGATGAGGAGGCGACGGTAATGAGGCCCTATCTCCTCCCCGGATGATGGTACCGGTTGACCAATCCTGCCCGCAGATGTTCTGCGGACTCGAGTTTGGCCCTGTTCAGAGGGAGGTTGATATGTTTGATCGCAGACGTTGGTTGGCTCTTGGAATGCTGGCGCTTATCTCGATGGCTGTGCCGTCACTGACGCTGGCCGCCAAAGGAGCCAACAATAAGGCAGGCAAAGTGGAAGGGACACTGGTCGGCGTCGCGACCAATGGGGTCGTGATCAAGCGACTCAACGGGACTCAGGTCAGCCTGGGCGTGACTGCCACCACGAAGGTAGAGCTCAATGGACGGCGGGTGGCAATCACCTCGCTGCCAATTGGCTCAGCGGCTCAGGCATTATTCGACCCGGCGACTCAAGTCGCCTCCAAGGTTGAAGCTGTGAAGTAGGTCTTGATCGAGTACTGCTGCGGAGGTGAGGCGAGCGACCACTGCTGGCCTCACCTTCTTGCATTCATGGGATGTGGTTTGCTCTATCAGGGCGATAGTCCCCATTGTGATTGTCATTGATGGGGTGAGGACGCACTCACAGAGACATCCGGGTTGTTTTGGTAATTCCCACAATCTCCTGTCCCATTCAGATTCCGTTCCTGATGAATAAGACAGCGACAACACATGGTTGGTCCCTCACCAGACTTGGATGAAGCCTCCCGTTGTCCCGATTGCCGGAGAAGTGTTCTTTGGCTCCAAGTCTCACGTTCGGATGGAGAAGCTGATGTTTAAGCGTTTCAGTTGGGTGTTCCTGGCCTTGGCCCTCGTGGCTTTGCCTTCTGTGATTAACGCTGCAGGTGGATCTGGCGGCGGAGGTGGTGGTGGCGGCGGTGGTGGCGGCGGTGTAAAGACTTATGAAGCTCGCGTCACCGGTTACATTACAGCCATTGACTATGCGAATGGCACCGTGATCGTCGGCCAGTCCTACTATGGCTCGGGAGCGCTAAAGATCAATTCGTCAACAAAGATCTCGATCGATACCGCCAACGGCAGCCTCGACGAACTGAAGCTGAATGACTGGGCGGAATGCCGCTACGACTACGTAACCAAAGTGGCCACGAAGATCTCAATCACTCGCTAGTTGTCCGGCTCCGGGGGATTTCTTTTGCACGCCGGGAGGGGTTGTTTCAGCCTCACCCGGCGTGTGTCTTTTCACTTCGCGGGCGCAAATTCCTCGTAAAACCATGTCCCAAACCCGCCGTGATCCTGATGACTTCACAAGACGGCGAATCAGTTAGTGGGTTGCCCAGAGCCAAAGGATATGTCATGCAAAAACGACGTGGATTTACGCTGATCGAACTTCTCGTAGTGATTGCGATCATTGGAGTCTTGATCGCTCTGCTGTTACCCGCAGTTCAACAGGCCCGGGAATCGGCCCGGCGGACTCAATGCAAAAACAACCTGAAGCAGATCGGTCTCGCTCTCCATAACTATCACGAGATGGCGAGCGTCTTTCCTCCGGGGTGGGTCTACGATGCCTCACGCTCGGCATCGAATGCTCCGACAAACTGCTGGGGATGGAGTGCATTGATTCTCCCCTGCCTGGATCAGGCTCCCCTGTTCAATCAACTCGACATGAACCGGGGGTTCAGTGGTGGCCTCGACTCGCTCGGTAACAACAGCAATTCCGGGATCTCAGGCATTGAGTCAACGGTCCTCACAGCCTTCCGTTGCCCCAGCGATACCGGCTCCAAGAATGTGGTCAGCGGGACAGGTGGCCCTGGAGCGGGGATGAACTATGGTGGCCGCTCCAACTATGTCGGTGTGAACGGCGGTTTGCTGCTCGACTTTCTGCCGCTCACAGATAATGGCGGGACCTTCGGCAAGAACTCGAAACGCGGACTTCGCGACATGGTCGACGGGACAAGCAACAGCGTGCTCGTCGGAGAGCGGGCCTGGCAGGATGTCGATAGCACCGGCAATGGCCCCTCGGCTCTGTGGGCAGGTGTCCGCTCCGGGACCCCGGGAACACTCACCGCCAATGGTGTCGCTCTGGCTGTGGGGACATGTGTGATCCCGCTGAACACAGCTCCCGTGGGAGGAGTGAATCCACTTGGCTCAGGGCTCTCGGATGGATCCTGGCATGCATTCAGCAGCGAGCATACAAACGGGGCTCATTTCCTGATGGGCGACGGAGCGGTGCGATTCGTAAGCCAAGACATCGATTACCAGATTTACGGCCACTTGGGTACGGTCGCAGACGGAAACCCGATTGGAGAGTTTTAGTGAGGAATAGCGATCCCATGCTAAGGAGATAGGCGACTATCTTGTGTACTCAAACGTCTTACGCAGACGCTTGTTGGTTGACGACCAATGACAACTCCTGTTCGATCTCACAGAGTCGTCTTAACACAACCAGGAATCCAAGAATTGACCCTCCTTGAAATCCGCAGCCGACCAACCTCATTCGGCCACATCACGAAGCAACCACTTCAAATACTCCAAGCGTTCAAATCCAGCCAACAGTTGCAGTTGCAACCACTGACGGGATTCGATGTTCCGATGGAGTCGGGGGGACAGGCTTTGAACTCAGGACGCACCACCGTACTTTCTTCAGAACGATGACCGCACGCGAGATGCATTCGTGGTCACAAGAAACCTTCCAGAGTGGTCGAATGCTCACTTTCACAGGTGGGGGGCAGGATTGGCAATTCACCTTAAGTTGGAGTAGCATTTCCTAAGTGTTGGCAAGTGGCTGAGACCGAGGTAAACACCTTGTTTCCCAGTACAAATGCCACCCAAACGTAGCCTTTCGCCAAGCCCCTCGACGCAGGTTGAGGGCCTAGTGATAGCAATATCGTACAGGTTCAAGTCCTGTCGTGGGCACTCCAGAGGCGTAAGGACTTACGGCGATGAGCCGTGAGTCCTTCGCCACTAGGTTCCGGGACATTGCCGCGCCATCGCCCAGTCCAAGACTCCTCAGTAATAAGTCCGCGGCGTGATCTCAAGAGTTCCAGAGTTGGAAGTGGATCGAAGCCCACTCGGTTACGATCGAGGACAAACACAATGATCTCTTCACCGCGAGTGTGCCGATGTCGTGATGCCGTCTGAGGGTCGCCCACCCCGTGCTCACCAGAACAATCGCTTGTGGCTCAGACGAGCGGTTTCGACAGATCTGCGGGCAGTGTTCAAACCAGATTCGATTTCGCCCACTGCTTTCAAACAGGCGGGTCTCAAGGATAGATTTCAGCTCGACCTCCCCTGACTGTGAGTGACATTGCAATCGCGTTCTGATGAGACTGGTCCAGCGCGTCCCAGTCCGTAGTGTCATCCCCAACCCGGCCCCGGTATGGACTTAGACAGCCTTTTCATCAAACTCGAGGAATCGGACGAAGAACGAAGATTGCTGCTATCAATTTTAAACTGTAGGAATAGGATGGGTTATGTTTTGAAGCGAATTGAGTGAATCAATCGCCTTCACAACGTAAACTGGAAGACAAGAGACATTGCAGTCTAGGCTGTTCTAGACGGCGAGATCATCTGTAAGCCGATGTGGTGAGTTCCCTGGAGACAGGGGGGTCTGCACATCGGCTTTTTCGTTTGTGCATCGGGAAGTCGGTCGGTCTGACTTCTCCAGCGGGAACCATGGCACAAAGGGGAGGCGATTGCACCGACTCTGGAGTAACGGACAGCCAGGGTGCCATCTGGTGTATGGATTTGGGAAGCATTGGGGGCCATGTGCCGCATCGTCCTGTTCCTTCGAATGAACGACCGAAAGGACGAGCGTCGGTCAATGGGCTGCACCACTCCTGCTGATGCGTTTCTTTGATCACAATCACTCCTCGCCCCATGCGATGAGGAGGTTCGCGTTTTCCCAGCAACCCATCGCCTGCCATGGATCAAACGGGACAGAATTCCTTCAGTCGCACTGAAACTCAAGGTAAAGGAAGTTCTTGTGTCATCGGCCCCGTTCGCGGATCAACGATCTGCTCCATCATTATCTCGTGACCGACAAGAGCCAACGTCGGAGATGCTCGCGTGGTACTCGTTACCGATCGACGAAGTGTGTGAGCGACAGCAGTCAGATCCCGTGAAGGGCCTCACGCAAAATGAGGCCGCACGACGACTCTTGCAACATGGGCCGAACACCTTGGCTCAGGCATACCAGCGATCCGTCTGGTTGATCTTGCTGACTCAATTCCAAAGCCTCATCGTCGCATTACTCGTTGCAGCCACGGTGATCGCTTTTGCGATGGGAGATCGCATCGAGGCAATTGCAATTCTGGTTGTCATCGTACTCAATGCAGGTATCGGCTTTTTCACAGAATGGAAAGCTTCCCAGGCGTTGTCCGCCCTTCAGAATCAATCCGTGAAGCTCGCTCATGTGATACGTGACTCTGCGGAGAGAGAGATTCCCGCTGCAGAACTGGTACCCGGCGATCTCGTGGTCCTGATCGCTGGCGCAAGGGTGCCAGCGGATGGTCGCATCGTCGAGAGTATGCGACTGCAGATTGAGGAAGCGGCGCTCACGGGTGAATCACAATCCGTCTCCAAAACGATTGATCCGCTTAAGACTCCGAATCCCGCCCTCGGCGACCGCCTCAACATGGCCTTTCTCGGGACAACGATTGCGGACGGTCGAGGCCGATTGCTGGTCACCGCCACCGGACCAAAAACAGAAATGGGACAGGTCGGCACCCTGATTGATGAGGCAGTCGTTCGCGCTACGCCTTTGGAACAAAAACTAGCCCAGCTCAGTCGAATACTAATCGTCGCTGTGCTGGCGTTGTGTGCGGGGATTGTGCTCGCTGGCTGGCTGCGCGGTGTGACTGACTTTTGGCATATGCTGGAGATCGGACTCTCACTGGCGATAGCAGCCGTGCCCGAGGGTCTGCCAGCGGTGGCCACGATGACGCTGGCCTTGGGAATGCAACGGATGGCCCGTATGCGAGCACTGGTGCGTCGGCTCCCCGCTGTGGAGACCTTGGGCTCGACCACCATTATCTGTACAGATAAGACGGGAACGCTCACGAAAAACGAGATGACGGTGTGCATCTTTGCCATCGAGAATCGCCGGGTCCAGGTGACCGGCGTGGGCTATACGGCTGTGGGCCAGTTTTATGTGAACGACAAACTCATAGACCCTCGCACAGATGAGCCACTCGCATTGGCACTACGGATCGGG
>CANJZR010000173.1 GCA_947479075.1 Planctomycetaceae bacterium | reverse complement strand
GCTGCCGGCTGACAGGGTGGCGGCGGTGGACTTCTGGACTTGGCGAATCACGCGATTGTCGCGTTCGGCGATCAACTTGGCGAGGGCCGCTTCGGTGGTCATGAAGCCGAGGTCACCGTCGATGCGGTCGCGGACCGACACGCCACCCTGGTCGCGGTCCTTGGCTCCGATGACGAGCATATAGGGCACGAGGTCGACCTGGGCATCTCGAATCTTCTTCTTGATGTTCGAGCTTTGCGTGTCGATCTTCGCCCGGAACCCAGCTGCGCGGAGCTTCACGAGGATCTCGTTGCAGTAGGGGAGCATGTCGTCGTTGAGGCCGAGGATGCGGATCTGCTCGGGAGCCAGCCACAGCGGGAACGCCGCCGCGAAGTGCTCGATCAGCATGCCGCAGAAACGCTCCATCGAGCCGAACGGGGCACGGTGGATCATGACCGGTCGGTGCGACGCGTTGTCAGCCCCGGTGTACTCCAGTTGGAACCGCTCGGGCAGGTTGTAGTCGAGCTGGACGGTGCCCAGCTGCCACTCGCGGCCGATGGCGTCACGGACCATGAAGTCGGTCTTCGGCCCGTAGAACGCCGCGTCACCGACTCCCTCTGTGTAGGACAGGCCGACCTCAGTCAGCACCTTGCGCAGGGTGTTCTCAGCCCGTTCCCATAGCTCTGGCGAACCAACGTACTTGTCGGATTTCGGATCACGGGTCGACAATTGCACCCGGTAGTCGTTGAGACCGACCGATGAGAGGACGAACCGCACGAGTTCGAGAGTGTCCTTGAACTCCTCTTCCACTTGTTCAGGAGTACAGAACAGGTGAGCGTCGTCCTGGGTGAGACCACGCACTCGCAGCATGCCGTTGAGTTCGCCCGATTGCTCATGACGGTAGACGGTTCCGAACTCGGCCAGACGCACCGGCAGGTCGCGGTAGCTGCGCGGTTCGGACTTGTACATCTGAACGTGGTGCGGGCAGTTCATCGGCTTGAGCAGGTAGCGTTCCTGGGTCTTCTCCCACTTGTGCAGGTACGCTGCCCGCTCTTCAGCGGTGCCAGCCGCCGGGTAGTCGTGGAACTCGCACCCGCAGACGTTGGCTGACGCCCGCAGCTTGGCTTCATCCTCGGGACGGAGGCTGCCCTCGCTGAGCTTCTGTTTCCAGTAGTCGACGGTCTGTCCGGCAGGATGGCCGAACAGGGGGGGGAACTGCGACTCGCGGTAGTACGGGAAGTGACCGCTGGTTTCGTACATCTCGACCCGCCCGATGTGCGGTGAGTAGACGGGCATGTAGCCGCGACGGACGAGCTCGGCCTTGATGAATTCCTCGAGAGTCGAACGGATCGTCGCTCCCTTGGGCAGCCACAGACAGAGTCCCTGGCCCACATCGTTCGAGATCGTGAACAGCCCGTGCTGTTTGCCGAGGACGCGGTGGTCGCGGCGTTTGGCTTCCTCGATCTGGTTGAGGTAGGTCTCCATGTCCTTCTTGTCGAAGAACGCGGTGCCGTACAGTCGTTGCAGCTGCTTGTTGCTGGCGTCACCCTTCCAGTAGCTGCCCGCGATGCTGACGAGTTTGAAGGCCTTGACCTTGCCCGCATCGGGGATGTGCGGACCGCGGCAGAGGTCGACGAATTCGCCCTGGCGGTAGAAGCTGAGGGTCTCGTGCGAGGCGAGGCCGGTTTCGACGTGCTCGACCTTAAGGTCCTGTTTCAGGTCCTTACACAGCTGGACAGCTTCCGCGCGGGTGAGGCTGAAGCGTTCGAAGGGCTCGGCCTCGGCACAGATGCTGGCCATCTCCTGCTCGATGCGGGGGAAGTCCTCTTCGCTGATTTTTTGAGCCAGGTCGAAGTCGTAATAGAAACCATTGCCGGTGGTGGGGCCGAAGGCGAGGCCAACCCCTTCGAACAGTCGCATGACCGCGCGGGCCATGATGTGGGCACAGGAATGGCGCAGCACACCCAGCGCGAGCGGGTCCTTGTTCGTGATCAACTTGACCGGGATTGGGCTTTCTGTCGACAGGTCTTCGAGAGGCCGGAATGCATCGCAAACGGTCTCGCCAATCTGAACGGCGATCGTGGCCTGGGCGAGCCGCTCTGAGATCGAGCGAGCAACGTCGAGAGCAGAGGAGCGAGCGGGAAAATCCTTGACCGAACCGTCGGGAAGTTGAACTTGCATGGAACGAGAGAGTCCTGACAAACGGTGTGAGTTCTGTGATTGAATTCACACCAAACACTCAAACCGCCGCGCCCACCGGTACGAATGGTGAGCAGAACGCAAACGGTTTGCAGCAGGGGTTTTACTGCACAGACAAAGAGGAGGTCAATCGGCGTCTGGCTGAGGACATCAGTCGGGGCATCAACGGCGTGGTGGTTCATGTCCCGTCAGGGACATTTGATAATAGCCCACCTATTTATCGGTGGGAGGGCAGAGCGTGTTGGTGCCGCAGCCCCGCGAGGGGCGAAAGATGCGTATGGAGTTGGCTCTCACGCGAGATATCTTTCGTCCCTGATGGGACTGTTCCATCGACAAACGACTCAGCCCACCGATAAATCGGTGGGCTATTGTCGAACGTCCCTGGCGGGACACTGCAGGCAAACATCATCCAGTCGACGGAGAACGGCGACATCTCAGCGAGATTCCGCCCTGCACAACTTTCCTGCAAGATTACCCTCGGATCAACTCTTGAATCGGCTTGCCGTGGTCGACGATCGGTGTCGGGCGACCGTTGAAGTCCTGGATCGCGACGGTGGATGAATCAATACCGAGGTGGTGGTAGATCGTGGCGAGGAAATCGCCGGGACCGCACATCCGCTCGGTGACATCTTCACCGCGTTTGTCGGTGGCTCCGATGAACTTGCCGTGGTCGATACCGCCGCCAGCCCACAGGTTTGAGAAGGCCCGCGGCCAATGGTCGCGACCGGGCTGAACAGTTCCCGATGGGGCACTGGCGTCTCCGGCACCGGTGCTGGGGGAGTGCTCAATCTTGGGAGTCCGTCCGAACTCACCCGTGACGACAACCAGCACACGCTTGTCGAGGCCGCGTTCGTGGATGTCCTCGATCAGAGCAGTCACCGCCTGGTCGTACGCAGCTGCGCGGAACCGCAGGGCTTCGAACACATTGTGATTGACGGCATGATCGTCCCAGTTCTGCACGCGGCCACAGAGTGGACCACTGAGGCTGGTCGTCATGACTTCGACACCGGCTTCGACGAGTCGGCGGGCGAGGAGCAGTTGCTGGCCCCAGGAGTTGCGGCCGTAGCGATCGCGGGTGCGGTCGTCTTCCTTCGACAGGTCGAAGGCTTCCTTGGTCTTGGGGTTCGTGAGCAGCGTCATCGCCTGGGCTTCAAACTCGTCGAGAGCAGCCAATTCGCCGAGCTGGTCGACAGCCCGGTCGAGCGTGTCGATGTTCTTGCGGAGGGAGGCCCGGCGATCGAGACGGCGCACTTCGCCCGCATCTGACAAACCGATGTTCGGCACTGAGAACGTCGGGGCGTTGGGATCGCCCGAAACCGTGAACGGAGAGTACGCATCACCGAGGTAAGCCGGGCCGTTGTACTCCAGTGGCGGATTGACGCCGACATACATCGGAAGCGGAGACTGGCGCGGGCCCGATTTGGCTCGCAGGTAGTTCGCGACCGTCATCCAGTCGGGGTAGCGGGGCTTCGGCTTGTCGCGCGTATCGGGATCGCCCGACAGCAGCTGCATCGAGCCTGCGGGGTGACCACCTGCGGTTTGCTTCATCGATCGCAGGATCGTGAACTTGTCGGCGATGGCCGCCTGGCGTGGCAGCAACTCCGTGAAGTTCAGGCCGGGGACCTTCGTCGCGATCGTGCTGAACGGACCTGCGTACTCGCTGCCGGAGTTCGGCTTCGGGTCATAGGTATCAATGTGCGAGCAGCCGCCCGGCTTCCAGACCATGATGACGGCGGTCTTTTCGCGATTGGCTGACGCGGAGTCGTTGGCCTGCAGCGAACGCAACTTCAGAATCCCGGGCAGGCTCAAGCTGGCGAATCCCGCCAACCCGGTCTGCAAGAAGCTGCGCCGACCGGTCGGACCGAATTTGAGCGGACCGGGGCAGAAGATGGGGGAATGACTGGAATGGCTCATTTGGACTCCGCAGGTTTGACCCGGAGGGCGATTGGCTCAGTCGTGACAATGTCGACGATGTCTTGAGGCTGAGCGATCGCGGTGGCTTGTTTGAGTTTCTCGTCCGCAGCAGCGAGGGCAGCTGCTGCGGCTTTCTGTTTCTCGGCAATTTCGGTTTTGGACTTTTCGAGTTCGGCCTGGGCTTCCGGCGTTGCGGTTGAGGCAACCTCGGCGAGCTTTTTGGATTCGGCATCCAGAGCCATCACCATCTGCTCGGCCTGACGTTTCGCTTCTTCAGCAGCGGCGACCGCCTCGGGGTGGTGACGATACTTCGCCACGGCACTTCCCTGGAAGGCCACCAGATAATCTCCGGGAGGGAGCTTGAGAGCGGCAAGATCGAACACCGCCTCCGACTTGTCGGAGGTCAGCGAAACGGTCAGCTTCGAAGCCGATTCGAACCCACACCCGATCGCACGCAGGTCGGTCGAAGCTCCCTGAAACTCAGATCGGAGAGTCTGCACCAGCAGGATCGTGATCTTCTCCGAAGCGGTGACTTCTCGAATCTCCGGGCTAGCGGGGGCGATGGTAATCGGGGCCAGATCGACGCCGCTCACCGAGACGGGCACATCAGCCAGCAGACGCGGCGCGGGGATCTCGCCCCACGAATCGGGAATCGGCCACGCATGCGAAGCCAGCCAGCACTGCCGGGTGACGGGAGATCCATCAATTACAGCTCGTCCCGTAAACGTGACATTTGCAAAAGAGCCGGGAGCGTCCTGACGAGCAGAGATGAGCATCTGACCGCGAGTCTTCCCGGCGTCGATCTTGAGACCGTGGGCGGTGACTCCTTCGGGCAATCCTTCCATGGTGATCTCAATGGGACCATCGAAGCCGTCGCGACGCACAGCCACGACTTCCAGAGCCAGGGTCGCACCGCCGCGGAGAGCAATCGGCTTAGAGAGGGCATTGCGATCGCCGTTACGCAGCTCCATGTGCTGTGCCCATGAGACCACTGCAAAGTCGGGAACTGCCTTACGAATCACCATGCGGTAAACGTTGCGGGGGTCGCTACGCGTCCCGCCGAACAGGTCACTGATCTGCAGGCGATAGCGGCCATCCTGTTTGATCTCAACCTTGCCGATGATGTCGGGCGAACCCGCGTCATAGGGCGGGCCGTCATAGGCGTAGCCATTGCTGGAGACCCTCACCGGGCTGGGGATGTCGGTCATCTCGGCCACATCGGTCAGCTTCTCATCGGCCCCGGTTCCAGTGACCTGTTGCACGATGATACTCGGGTCAGTTGGTCGTCCGAGGCGTTCAGAGGCGACCTCCACCCACCAGACTTCGCCCATCTTGGCGTCGAACTCAAAGACATCGACATCGGCCGCTTGAGCAAAGGCGCCCGAAATATCACACGGGAGGGAGATCTTCTGGACGTGGTCCTTGTCGTTGTTCGGTTCGACTTCACTGAGGGCAGCCTGTTCGGGCAAGCCAACTGGTGGCCACGAGAACGCACTGACCCTGCGCGTCGAGGGGTGCCGAGTCGCAACCGCATCGGCAGTCAGCTCACGCAGCGACAGGCGGTAGTAGAACGCTGGCCCACCCTGGTAGGTCAGCTCGTGAACCTTGATGACGTACTTGCCATCAGCGGGGACTCGATAGTCGATCGCTCCGCTGCTGCGTTCAACGACCAGATCGCGTCCCGCTGCATCGGCCACGACAAGGACGGCCTCCATCTTGGAGTCGATGCCACGCGAGGCACAATCGACGAACACACGTTGTCCCTGCCGGGCCTCGAAGGTGTAGAAATCGGACGAGCGAGCAGTGGCGACGGAATTGCAGAGCGTGTTCATCGCCAACGGCATGGCGCTGGCCAGCGTGGTGTTACCAGCCTTCTGCAGTACTTCGGGAAGGGTGCCCACCGAGAAGATTCGCGAGGCCGACATACCCAGCCGCGTGCGAACGTGAGCCTCGTAGAGACCAGGAGGGCAATCCGCCGGGATCGTCACAACATATTGATTCGGAACCGGAGCCCCAGCGGGGTCGAGTTTGCGTGTCGCGGTCAGGCGCGAATCCGAAAACGTCAGCTCATTGGCACCGTCAAGGTGTTCACCCGTGATCGTGATCTCGACCTGGGTGCCGACCGTGCCCCCCATGGGCATCGTGGTCAGCAGACGCGGAGCGGGCAAGCCCACCGACTGGGCGTGGCTCACTCGCTGGGAACCGAGCAGACCAGCCCCCAGTGCCGCAGCAATCAGCAGCCCACGCATGACAGAGACTCTCATATCAGGCCTTTGCATTGTGTCAGTCGTTGGTGAGGGACAAGGAGGGAATTGGGGCGGGAACGCGGATGATCAGTGGTTGAACAGGAACTCTTTCGAGTTGATCATGGCCCAGAGCAAGTCCTGGAAGTTCTCACGGCTGGCCCGCTGGGAATCGACGGGCATCCCATCAGCTCCGGTGGGGACCTGGGCCAGGTACTCGATAGCTGTCTTGAGTTCGTCCGAACTCGGTTGGCGGGCGAAGGTCGCGAGGTACAGGTCCCGGACCTTGTCTTCGGCAGGGCGTTCTTCTTTCGCCAGACGTTCCGCACGACCGTTGGCATCGGCCAGCTTGGCCTTGATGTCGGCGGCGTTGATGAGGTGCAGGCTTTGACCCAGGCTCGACGATTGCACGCGCTCGCACTCGCAGACACTCTCACCTTCCGGTCGCCCGAAGACACGCAGAAACGGCGACGAGCGGTTGTAGCTGTTGTCGGGCAGGGCAACTGCCCGAGTTCCCGCGGGGAGGTTCGTGAAGTCGGTCGAGCTGCCAGTGACGCGATCAATGGCGTCGAGCAGCACCTCGGCCTGCAGCCGCCGCGTGTAGTAGCGGGAGTAGTTCTGCCGGTCCTTGACGTTACTCGGGGTAGGAATCGCACTGAGCTGGTACGCATTCGATCGCGTGATCACGCGCACCATTTCCTTCAGGTCAAAACCGCTCTCCAGGAAATGTATCTCTAGGGCGGCGAGCAGTTCGGGATTCGTCGCCGGGTTGGAGTCGCGGATGTCGTCCTCGGGCTCGATCAGGCCACGCTGGAAGAAATGCTTCCAGTACCGGTTGACCAGTGCCTTCGCGAAGAAGGGATTGGTCGGGGAACTCATCCAATCCACCAGCTTCAGCCGTGGGTCCTGGTCGGGAGCGATCTCGGGAATGACATCGCCCAGGGCTGCGGGGCGCAGGGCAGCTCCGGTCTTGATATTCGTGGCGGTCGCGACACCGCGTTTGTGGAAGATGAGGTCTTCGCCGCGAACAGGCGACGGCTTGCGGCCCACTTGGGTGAAGAACGCCGCCAGCGAGTAGTAGTCGTCCTGGCTCCAGCGTTCAAACGGGTGGTGGTGGCACTGGGCACACTGCATCCGCACGCCCAGGAACAGCTGGGCCACATCCTCGATCTGGTTCTTGGGTTCTTTGACTCGCTTGTACCACGCGACGGGCGGGTTGCCGATCACGGTTCCGGTGGCCGCCAGAATCTCGCGCACGAACTGGTCATACGGCTTGTTCGCCAGCAGGCTGTCGCGGACCCAGGCGTGAAACGCGAAGTTCGACACCAGATCGCTGGCGTCATCGCGACGATTCTTCAGCAGGGCCGTCCACTTGGCTGCGAAGAAGTCAGCGTAGTCGGGGCTCCGCAG
>CANJZR010000172.1 GCA_947479075.1 Planctomycetaceae bacterium | reverse complement strand
CCACACGTGAGCATGCCGCTGCTCTTCCCGGAAGCGAAGTTCGCCGACTACAAGCAACCCGAAGTGCAGGGACTGAGCCATTGGCACGTGTGGGTCGATGCAGTCCTGAGCAACACCCAGACGAGCGACGGCTTCCACTACGCCGGTCCACTGTCCGAAACGACCCAGCTCGGCAATATCGCCGCGCTGCATGTCGGCAAGACTCTGGAGTGGGATGTCGACGCCCTCAAGTTCAAGAATCTGCCCGAAGCAAACGCTCTCCTGACCAAGAAGTACCGCAAGGGCTTTGAGGTCGAAGCGGTCAGCTGAATCGATTCGGCGACTGAGTGAATACTGATCAAAAGCCCGGGAGTGTTAACTCCCGGGCTTTTGTCGTTGAGGAGTCGCCCGCCTGAGAATCTGACCTCCCAGATCTGGGAGGCCGCGTGTTCGCCTGGCTTTCCGCGTATACTCCGGGAGTGCCACACACTCTGGGGAGTTGATCGCGTGACCCGCATCTTTGCCACTCTGTCGGTCGTCGGAAATCTGGGACTGGTGCTCGTCTTCTGGCTCGGCTGGAAGATCGGTGATGACGCCCTGTCGGTCGAAGTCCGGAAGCAGATGTCGACGCACTTTCTGTCTGCACTGGCGGCGATCCCGGTCGCGATGCTGGTCCATTCCGTCGCGTTCACCTACTTCATGGGAACCGGTCGCTGGATCGAGGAGACCTCCGAGGCCTACCGACTCGGCCCCGAGTACCGCGACAAGAACATCAAGCTCAAATACAAAATCCTGCCCGGGATGATGCTTTGTATCGGACTGATGCTGGCGACGGGAGCTTTCGGAGCGATCTCAGATCCGGGAGCCAATATGCGCATGGCAAACTCCAAACTGATCCACTTTTCTCTGGCGATCACAACTCTGCTGGCCAACCTGCTGGTGACGTGGAAAGAATGGCAGGAGATCGCCCGGAATGGAGTTCTGGTCGAAGCTGTAATGGACCGCGTCCGCCAGATTCGCAAGGAAAAGGGTTTGGACAAGCCCGCCAATCCGCAGCCGACGAAAGCGTAGAGTTTTTGCCGCCGCGACCTGGGATTCTGCCATCCTCATTTGACACTCCGCACGCTTCTTGGGACGCTGAAGAGTACAAGTGACCGAAGTGGTTGCTGTGACTGTTTACACCAGGAGTGAATAATGGGTCGGTCATCTCGTCGTGACTTTTTGAAGTGGTCTGCATTCGTGGCAGCGGGCGCAGCTTTGCCTGCAACGGGATTCGCCTCAACCAACGCTCCTCTCTACAAGATCTCCCTCGCCGAATGGTCGTTGCACCGGTCTCTCTTTGCCAAGAAGGTTGAGCACCTCGACTTTGCCAAGATCGCCAAAACGGAATTCGGCATCGAAGCCATTGAATACGTGAATCAGTTCTTCAAGGACAAAGCCAAGGATCAGGCATACCTGAGCGAAATGAAGAAGCGGGCAGACGACAACGGCGTTAAGAGCCTGCTGATCATGTGCGACGGCGAAGGGCATCTGGGCGACGCCGACGAAGCCAAGCGAACACAGGCGATCGAGAATCACAAGAAGTGGATCGACGCCGCTCTCTTCCTCGGCTGTCATTCGATCCGGGTCAACGCTGCCAGCCAGGGGACCTACGAAGAGCAGATCGGACGCGCCGCAGACGGACTGGCTCGACTCACTGAGATCGCGGAGAAATCGAACCTCAGCGTGATCGTGGAGAACCACGGCGGCCTCTCCTCGAACGGGGCTTGGCTGTCGAGCGTGATGAAAAAAGTCAACCATCCACACTGCGGCACCTTGCCCGACTTCGGAAACTTCCGCGTCAGCCTCACCGAGATGTATGACCGCTACAAAGGCGTCGAGGAATTGATGCCATTTGCACATGCCGTCAGCGCGAAGTCGCACGAATTCGATGAGCAGGGGAACGAGAAAGACACCGATTACCGCAAGATGATGAAGATCGTCGTCGATGCCGGATATCGCGGGTTTGTGGGAATTGAATACGAGGGGAAGAATCCCGACGAGTACGCTGGCATCCGGGCCACCCAGAAGCTGCTCGAAACGGTTCGCAGTGAGATGGAAAAGAAGGTCTAAAAACCGTCACGAGAATCCACTGCACTCAGGACAGACAGGAATGTCTGTCCCACTTTCTGTTTTCAGTGGAACAGACATTCCGGCCTGTTCTTGTTCGGAGCTGATATCGTTCGAGAGGGCGAGGTGTCAAACACCTTGCCCTCTCTCTCCATCCAGGAAGTGAAACATGCAGCCCGGAAACATCGTCGCAGCGGCTGGTCGTCTGCAGGAAGCCATGGAACAGTTGCAGATCAAGTGGGGTGCGACCCGCGACCACTGGAACGACAGCATGGCCGAACGGTTCGAGGACCAGCGCATCCGCCCGATGCTGGAACAGATTAACACGGCATTACCCGCACTGTCCCAGATGGCTCAGGCGTTGCAACAAGCTTTGACTCAATGCGGCGAGCCGGGCGAGCGCGCGGGGCTGTAGGCGAGGCAAACTCACTCCGCGCAAGTCTGGCCCCAGACATCATTCCGCGATCACAGCTCTGTTGGAAAGTCGCACTCCCGGGTGAGCGTCCACTCAAGCGGACGCTGTTTTCTGCCCCGCCAGGACCGCAGCTGTAAATCCCAGCAGGTCATACTGTTCGCGACAGACCTGCTTCCAGATGTCGAGTCGCCCCGCCTTCTGACACAGTTCGGCGAATGACACGCGGGCATCGGTATTCAGATTTGCCAGATACTTCGCCGCCAGTGTCACTGCGGGCTCGAGCTGGTTCGACCGCATCAACAAGTCAACCAGCACGTAGGCCAGGAAGGGCTTGTCTGCTTCGTCGGCCTCCTGATCGAGGCGATCCTGGAAATACTGCAGAGCATCCGCACGTCCCTTGTCGAGAAGTACGCGGAAGAACTTCGCATGAGCGGCATAGAAGTCGTCAAACGGGGGCTCGCCGCCATACTGCAACTGCGGATCGAGGTGACTGCCATACTCGGCCAGCTGTAAGGCCATTTCGAGTTCTTCGGCAGGTGGCTCAATCGTGCGGGCAAACCGGACGACCGAGTTCAGATGCGACACATCGATGTGGTAATTACCGCCCTCAAAGAGCCAGTCGCGGCCCGTCATCAATTCCCGCAATGAACCGCCAGGAGGAAGGAATGCCATGCGTTTCTGGACGCTGCTCTGAACACTCTCGCGCAGATCCTCATACAAGCTGCGAACCATGACCTTGGCGCAGGCCTGCCGCTGCTCGGGCGAGAGGTTTGCCGTCGCCTGATCGAACGCGGTGATCGTACTGCAGGTACCGTGTGCCTTGAGCATCATCTGGATGCCCTTGACCGGGTTCACGCCCTGATAGAGGGCGATCTGCAGTACCTCGTCGACCTTGGAGTATTCCAGTGTGTTGGGCAGGGCATCGATCGCGTCTGCGACGGGCTGTGGCTCGCGGATCACCTGATAGTACATCCACGCAGCGGGTAGATCACCAGCCTTCAGAAACAACTCCCCCGCTTCCCGGGCTGCCGCAATGTAAGCCTCTTCCACGGTCTTACGCAAAGAATCGGGCACATCGCTCAATGATGCGGGTTTGACCAGCGGCAGCCCCAGTTCGTATTTCCGCTGCATCAACCGCGAATCAAACAGCTTGTGATAGTCCTTGTCGGCTTTCAGCTGGGTCGCCAATCGCTCAAACAGAGCCTTCGCGTCACCCGCCGGGACCTGTTGAAGTTCATCAAAGATTTGCATTGTGCTTGGTTCCTGAATGTCTTCTCATTTTAGCATAAGGCCCCCCCAGGATCATCTCTCTGGACCATGAGTCATTTCGATGCCTCGCGACGATTCAAAATCGATTCCACACGCCAGCCACGGCCAATTCAACTCATTGACCACGTTCATACGTAAGCCTATCATGGAGAAGTCGTTTAGCCTGATCACTGTTTTACAAACAATCCGAAGAGCTTCAGTAGACGCCCGCGGTAGTTCTTGACTGGTGCCATCCCCAAACTGTTCTTTCATTTTCTTCAACGAGGGAGGTGAGTCCAGCAGCAATTTTCGAATTGCCATTTCCAAATCAGTACTCTCCGTTAAATGAGTTATCTGATCGACAAGAAATATTTCGGAGGACAGACTTGTGATGAATCACAAAGCAGTTAGAGCGATCTTGCAGGCTCAACTGGACGAACTCCTGATACGAGCCCAGGAAATCGAAGGGGCACTTTGCCCCCCGGGCAGTCGTGACTGGGAAGAGAACGCCATCGAATCAGAGGACGATGAAGTCCTGACTTCGGTCAGCGACACAACTCGTGGCGAGATTGCCGAAGTTCAATTAGCCATCCATCTGATTGACACTGGTCGTTACGGCAAATGCACCATCTGCCACACAGCCATCTTGCCGGAACGACTTGCGGCCATTCCCTATGCAACCCGGTGCATGGATTGCGTATGAACTCATCGGTATTTCAAAGTCTCTGAAGAACTCTTCCCAGTGAACTCCCGGACAATCCGCTTGTGACGTATCATCGATGAAGCCTCTGGAATGAGCACGATTCGAGATCGCCGAGGACGCGGGAGTGATCGCATTGAGACAGATCTGGCTTCTACTCGTTTTCGGACTGCTGTGCTTCGATTCGCCGATCTCTGGACAGCAACCCGCGGCTTTCACTGGAGCTTTTCCTGCTCCGTTCGATACCGAACCAGAGTCCTCCGGACAGCCGTTACCTGCCGATGAGGCAGCAAAAAAGTTTCAGGTTCCCCCCGGATTTCGGGTCCAGTTTTTTGCAGCCGAACCAGATGTCCGCAACCCGATCGCGATGACATGGGACGGGCGCGGCCGTTTGTGGGTGGCTGAGAACTACACCTACGCTGACCGCAAGACAACATTCGATTTCAGTCTGCGTGACCGCGTGCTGATCATTGCAGACACCGACCATGACGGGCGTTTTGACGAGCGCACGGTGTTTACGGACGACGTTCAACTCCTGACCAGTGTCGAGGTCGGTCGCGGCGGGGTCTGGTTAATGACACCACCCCAACTGATCTTCATTCCCGACAGAGACCGGGACGACCGCCCCGATGGTGAGCCAGTCGTGGTCCTCGACGGGTTCACTCCCTCGCGGGACAGCTACCATACGTTTGCCAATGGATTAAGATGGGGGCCCGATGGTTGGCTGTATGGGAGGTGCGGCGCCAGCAGCCCCGGACGAGTGGGTGTCCCGGGGACACCGGATGAGCAGCGAGTCCCCCTGAATGGCGGCATCTGGCGCTTTCATCCGACTACGAAAACCTTTGAGGTTCTCTGTCACGGCACGACGAACCCATGGGGGCTCGACTGGAACTCGAACGGTGAAGGTTTCTTCGTCAATACGGTGAATGGACATCTGTGGCAGGTGATCCCAGGGGCTCATTACAAGCGCCCGCACAGCGAGGATCCCAACCCGTATGTCTACGAAATGATCGACACCCACGCCGATCATTACCACTGGGACACGGGAAAGGACTGGACCGACTCCCGCAATCCAGTCGGTGAACATGATCGCCGGGGTGGCGGGCACGCGCACAGCGGGTGCCTGATCTATAACGGTGGTAACTGGCCGCCGGAGTACGATGACAAGCTGTTGACGCTGAACTTTCACGGACGTCGCGTGAATGTCGAACGCCTGGAACCACTCGGTGCCGGGAATGTTGCCCTGCACGAGCCCGACATTCTGAAGGCTGCCGACCCATGGTTCCGCGGGATCGATCTTTCGAGCGGCCCCGACGGAAGTGTGTTCATCCTCGACTGGAGCGACACGGGCGAGTGCCACGACTCGACCGGCATTCATCGGTCTTCCGGGCGGATCTACAAGGTCACCCACGGGACGCCGGAATCTGCGACATCCGTAGACATGCACCAGCTGTCCAATGCGGAGCTGATTCAGCAGCATCGCTATAAAAACACAGAGGGACGCACAAATCAGTGGTTCATCCGTCAGGCTCGTCAGGAGTTGCTCAGCCGCGAAGAACAGCTGAGACGAGACCCGGCCGAACTGGAGCGAGTCACCGCGGCCTTATTCGAGGACCAGTCTGGGGATGACTCTCGACTGGAACGAATTCAAACCCTGCGGGGGCTCAGCCCACTGTCGCAGGAACAGATCGAACGGCTACTCCACCAAACAGCGACGGATCAGGGAAAACACGTTAGTCCTCGCGATTCGGCCCTGCGCGTGATCGCCATTCAGGAACTTGTTGCGAGGTCTCCTCTCGACACGATTCTCGGAAGTCGTCCGGTGTCTGATATTGCTCCCGAAAGCAAAGCCATCGACCGGTTGATCCAGCTGGCCCACGCAGAGACGGGCGGTGCCGAGCTCTTGGCGCTGGCTTCAGCTCTGCAACGTCTGCCCGTAAACCACCGTGTCGAGATCGCACAAGGGATATCCAGACACGATGAATACGCCGATGACCACAATCTGCCTTTAATGGTCTGGTATGGCCTGCTGCCGGTCGCCAGTGTCAATCCGCACGGTTTGGCAGAGTTCGCCGTTCAATGCCGGTTTCCTACAACGCGGCGGCTGATTGCCAGACGGCTGGCGGAGATGATCGACTCACAGCCAGCGGCCATCGACAGCCTGCTCGCTCTCGCTGCTTCCATGGATGCGTCACCAAATCGTGACGGACTGATTCGCGATATCCTGCGTGGCATGGAAGAGGCATTCACTGGACGACACAAGCTCGCAGCGCCGGCTCACTGGACCAAATTCTCAGGAGTCGCCGCCAGTTCACGCGACGCGAAGATCGACAATGCGATCCGCAATCTGAATCTGCTATTCGGAGATGGACGAGCCCTGGATGAAGTCAGACAGACCATCCGCGATCGAAATACCCCCATGGCCCAGCGGAAAGCTGCTCTGGCCACGCTGATCTCATTAAAGCCCGCCGACCTGCGAGCCATCTGCGAGGAGGCCCTGTCGGTTCGCTCGCTCAACACGATCGCCATCACGGGGCTGGCAGGGATGGACGACCCTCAACTTGCCCAGCGACTGGCACGCAGCTATCGCACCTTTTACCCGGTTGAGCGACCCGCACTGATAGATGTCCTCGCCTCGCGACCGACCTTCTCGGAAGCTCTGCTGCACGAGATCCGCGACCGCAAGATTCCCCGCACTGACTTGACCCCATTGCACGCCCGCCAGATCCGCAGCTTTGAGAACGCCGCACTCACTAAACTGCTGACCGATGTCTGGGGCGAGCTCAGGGATTCTCCGCAGGACAAGGTCGAAATGATTCAGCGGCTGAAGCAACAACTGACCCCCGACGTTCTCGCAGCTGCCGACACAGGGCAGGGTCGCCTGCTGTTCATCAAGACCTGCGCGGGGTGCCACCGGCTGTATGGCCACGGTGAATCGATTGGTCCCGACCTGACGGGAGCAGGGCGAAACAACCTCGACTACCTGCTGCTGAACATGGTCGACCCCAGCGCGACCGTGGGGGCGGAATACCGCTTATCGATCATCGTCTTGAAAGATGGTCGGGTGCTGAATGGAATCGTCACCACTCGCAATGACCAGACCCTCACACTGCAGACGGCCAAAGAACGAACCGTGCTCGAGCTGAAAGACATCGAGGAAGTCAAAACCTCAGACAAGTCGCTGATGCCGGATGGCCAGTTGCAGACTCTGACCACCGAGGAGATTCGCGATCTGGCGGGATACCTGATGCACCCGGTTCAGGTACCGCTGCCGTAATGCCCTCAGCGAGCGGCAGACGT